>NZ_JBITRU010000004.1:0-218190 GCF_044540255.1 Streptomyces sp. NPDC086080 | reverse complement strand
GCCACCCCAGCACGGGGATCAGCCACCAGGCCGACCTGGACAAGGAATCAGGCGCCAGGCCACCCCAGCACGGGGATCAGCCACCAGGCCGACCTGGACAAGGAATCAGGCGCCAGGCCACCCCAGCACGGGGATCAGCCACCAGGCCGACCTGGCACGGGGATCCAGACGCCGGGCCGGCCTCGCACGGGGATCCAGACGCCGGGCCACCCCAGCCCGTGGTCGGACACCGGTCTCCGCCGCGCGAGGTCAGACACCGGTCTCCGCCGCGCGAGGTCAGGCACCGGCCTCCGCCGCGCGGCGCAGCAGCAGTTCGCGTTCGCGTGCGTTGCGGGTCAGTGACGCCGCCCGCCCGAACTCCGCCCGCGCCTCGGCCGTGCGGCCGAGGCGGGCCAGCAGGTCGCCGCGGACGCTGGGCAGCAGGTGGTAGTCGCGCAGCGCCGGTACGTCGGTCAGGGCGTCGACGAGGGGCAGTGCGGCGGCGGGGCCCTCGGCCATGGAGACGGCCACCGCGCGGTTGAGTTCGACGACCGGGGAAGGGGCGCGAGCGGCGAGCAGGGCGTACAGGGTGGCGATCCGGGGCCAGTCGGTCTCCTCGTAGCGGTGCGCGTGCGCGTGGCAGGCGGCGATGGCCGCCTGGAGTACGTACGGGCCCGGGGCTCCGGCGGCGGTGGCGTCGGCGAGGCCGAGGGCGGTGACACCGCGGGCGAGGAGCATGCGGTTCCAGCGGGCGCGGTTCTGGTCCTTGAGGAGGACCGGTTCGCCGTCCGGGCCGGTGCGGGTGGCGGCACGTGCGGACTGGAACTCCAGCAGCGCGGTGAGCCCGTGCACTTCGGGCTCCTTCGGCATCAGCCCGGACAGCACCCGGGCCAGCCGCAGCGCGTCCTCGCACAGCGCGGGGCGCAGCCAGTCGTCGCCGGCCGTGGCGGCGTACCCCTCGTTGAAGATCAGGTAGATGACGTCGAGGACCGAGCCGAGGCGGGCCTCGCGGTCGGGGCCGTGGGGTACCTCGAAGGCGACGTTGCGCGTCGCCAGGGTGCGTTTGGCTCGCACGATCCGCTGGGCCACCGTCGCCTCCGGTACGAGGAAGGCGCGGGCGATCTCGGCCGTGCTCAAACCGCCGAGCAGGCGCAGGGTGAGGGCGGTGCGGGCCTCGGCGGACAGCACCGGGTGGCAGGCGGTGAAGACGAGGCGGAGCAGGTCGTCGTCGATGTCGTCAGGGTCGGTGGGCTCCGGTGGCGGAGCGACCCCGGCCGACGGGTCCCGGCCGATCTCGGCCAGCTTGCGAGCGTAGGTCTCCCGGCGGCGGATCAGGTCGACGGCACGGTGGCGGGCGGTGGCCATGAGCCAGGCGCCCGGGTTGTCGGGCACCCCGTCCCGCGGCCACTGCTCCAGCGCGGCGACCAGGGCGTCCTGCGCGAGTTCCTCGGCGATGCCGACGTCCCGGACGAGACGGGTCACGCCGGCGATCACCCGGGGGGACTCCATGCGGAACACGGTCTCGACGGTGCGGACCGCCGCCTCCCGGTCGCGAGGGTCGCGAGGGTCGCGAGAGCCTGTGGTGGGCTGTGCTGTCACAACCCACCATCAGACACCCGTACGGCGGCGGAGCCAAGGAACGCCGCCGGTCCCCCGGTCCTCCCCGGCCTTCCGGTCCCCGGACCGGTCAGCCCTCCACGACCTCCCGCACCTCACAGGTCACCGTCCAGTGCGGCTCGTGCACCTTCAGGAACCGCTTGGTCAGCTCGATCGCCTCGGCCTTGTCCTTGACCTGCAGCATCGCGTAGCCGCCGATGACCTCCTTGGTCTCGGTGAACGGCCCGTCGGTCACGGACAGCTGCCCGCCCTCGTAGTGCACCCGGGTGCCCTGGGCGGTCGGGGTGAGCCCGGCGGTGTCCAGCAGGACCCCGGCCTTGGTCATCTCCTCGATCAGCTCGCCCATCCGCTGCATCAGCTCGGGGCTGGGGCCGCCCTCGGGTGCGTTGTTCTCGTCGATCCGGATCATGGAGAGAAAGCGCGGCATGGTGGCTCCTCGCATCGTGCGGACCGGGTCCTTCCCGGCCTCTCACCCATGCGTCGAACGGGAGGGGCGGGAATCGACATCCGCGCCGGATTCTTTTTGGGCGTCGCTCCTCCACGACGGACCGGAGCCCGCCGTCCGCCCCTCACCGCCCGCCCCTCACCGACCGCCACCCACCTCCGCCGCTCGACGGTCGGCGGTCGGCGGTCGGCGGTCGGCGGTCGGCGGTCGGCGGTCGGCGGTCGGCGGTCGGCGGTCGGCGGTCGCCGCCCCCGCCCGCCTCACCGCAGTGAGGCCCACAGCTCCTCCGCCTCCGGCTGGTCGGCCACCACGCGGTTGCGGTCCCAGGGCGCGGGCAGCACCGGCATGGTCACGGTCGTGACGTCGGCGGACGACAGGCCCCTCAGGCTCCGGCCGAAGCGGGTCAGTTCGCCGAGCGAGTCCAGACCGGTGTCGGCGGTGAGGCTGCCGGTGAGGGCGTCCGCGACCTCGTACAGCCTGGTGGGGCTGGTCAGCAGGTTCTGCCGCCCGATCTGCTCCAGCAGGGCCTTCACCAACCGCTGCTGGAGTTCGATGCGGCCGAGGTCGCTGCCGTCGCCGATGTCGTACCGGGTGCGGGCCAGCGCGAGGGCCTGTGTGCCGTCGAGGTGGTGGGTCCCGGCCTCCAGCGTGAGATGGCTCCGGTCGTCGTCGATGTCCTCGTCCGTGGTGACGGTGACTCCCCCGAGCGCGTCCACGAGACGGGCGAAGCCGGCGAAGTCGATCTCGAGGTAGTGGTCCATCCGGACGCCCGTGAGTGCTTCGACGGTCTTCACCGCACACACCGGCCCGCCCACCTCGTACGCGCTGTTGAACATGGCGCCGGACACCGGCCGGGTCGACTCCCCGTCGGGCAGCGGGCAGGCGGGCCGGTCGACGAGGGTGTCGCGCGGGATGCTGACCACCGTCGCGGCGGTCCTTCCGGCGGGGAGATGGACCACCATGGCGGTGTCGGAGCGGGCGCTGCCGCCCTCACCGCCGCCGAGCTCCTGGTTCTCCTCCCCGCTGCGCGAGTCCGAGCCCAGCACCAGGAGGTTCAGGGACCCGGTCGGCAGCGGTGCCGCGGTGTCGGCCGGACCGGGGGACGGGGCGGTCAGGGCCTTGGCGGGACGGTCGTCGCCCAGGGCGCCGTTGATGTCGACGCTGCCGATGTTGTCGTTGAGATGCCAGTACGCCCAGCCGGCCGCTCCCGCGCCCAGCACGAGCAGGCCGGCGAGCGAGAGTCCCGTGATCCTCAGTACCCGCGCCCGCCGGACGGCCCGTGCCCCCGCGCCGTCCGCCTCACCCCCGGCGCCCCTGTCACCCTTGGCTTCCCCGTCGCTCCCGGCGCCCCCGCCGCTCCCGGCTTCCCCGTCACTCCCGGCGCCCTCGCTGTCCCCGCTGTCCCCGGTCCCGCCGTTCCCCTGATGTCCCGTCACGAACAGGAACGTAAGTCCGAATTATGACGAGCGACGACTCCCGGACAGTTTTCTTGCGAAATTCTCAGACTGCCGACAGGTTCGACAGGTTCGGTTCGTTCGATCGGCTCGACCCCATCGAAACTTTCGAACGGATCACGCCCTGCCTGGCGCCGCCGTGCTGCTCCGCACCACCAGACTCGTCGCCAGTTCCACCCGGGTCGCCGTCCCGGTGTCCTCCCCCTTGCCCAGGTCGAGGACCAGCCTGGCCGCGGCCTCCGCCATCTCCGTCAGCGGCTGCCGGACGGTCGTCAGCGGCGGCCCCACCCAGCGGGCCAGCGGCAGATCGTCGAACCCGACCACGCTCAGGTCCTCCGGGACGCGCAGCCCCAGCTCGCGCGCGGCCTCGTACAGACCGAGCGCCTGGAGGTCGTTGCCGGTGAAGATCGCGGTGGGCCGGTCCTCGCGGCGCAGCAGGGCGAGCCCCTGCCGGTAACCGGCGTCGTGGTGGAAGTCGCCGCCCACGATCAGCCCCGGGTCCACCGGGAGCCCGGCCGTCTCCAGGGCGGCCCGGTAGCCGTCGACGCGGGCGCGGCTGCACATCATCTTGGAGGGCCCGCTGATCGCGCCGATCCTGGTGTGGCCCAGCTCGATCAGATGCCGGGTGGCGGCGAGTCCGCCCTGCCAGTTGGTCGCGCCGATGGACGGCACGTCGGTGCCCGGGTCGCCCGCCGGGTCCATCACCACGAACGGGATGGAGCGGCTGGTCAGCAGGGCCCGCCCGGACTCGTCGAGGCCGGACAGGACGAGGACCACACCGTGCGGGCGGCGCGCGGCGACCTGGTCGGCCCAGGTGCGCCCCGGCGTGAGCCGCCCCGCGCTCTCGGAGAGCACCACACTCAGCCCCGCGTCCCGGGCCACGTTCTCCACGCCCCTGATGACCTCCATCGCCCAGGCGCTCTCCAGTTCGTGGAAGACCAGGTCGATCAGGGGTGAGCGGGTGGCCTCGGCGCGCCGCCGCCGGTAGCCGTGGGCGCGCAGCAGCCCCTCGACCCGGCTCCGGGTGCCGGGAGCCACGTCCGCCCGCCCGTTGAGGACCTTCGAAACAGTCGGGGCGGAGACGCCGGCCTCCCGGGCGATCTCGGCGAGCGTCGCGGTCTGGGAGCTACGCCCTTGCGTCCGGGTTTCAGCGGGCTGCGGGGAAGTCATGGGCGCGATCGTAACCCCGCCCGCCCTCTTGACGAAGACCTCCGCACCCCATAAGTTCCCGGAACATTCGGTAGATGTGCCGAAACATTCGAGTGCAGCGCCCGTGAGAGAGCCATTCGTCCACCCGACAGGAGCTCCATGACCACCGCGCCCTGGCGTGATCCCGCCCTGCCCGCCGCCACCCGCGTCGACGACCTGCTCTCCCGGATGACCCTGGAGGAGAAGACCGCCCAGTTGTACGGCGTCTGGGTGGGCGCCGACAGCGACGGCGAGGGCGTCGCCCCGCACCAGCACGAGATGACCGCCGACCACGACTGGGACGAGCTGATCGTCCACGGCCTCGGCCAGCTCACCCGCTCCTTCGGCACGGCCCCCGTCGACCCCGACCTCGGCGCGCAGGCGCTGGCCCGAGCCCAGCGGCAGATCGCCGCCGCCGGCCGCTTCGGCATCCCGGCGGTCGCCCACGAGGAGTGCCTGGCCGGATTCACCGCCTGGGGCGCCACCGCCTACCCGGTACCGCTGGCCTGGGGCGCGAGCTTCGATCCGGACCTGGTGGAGGACATGGCCCGCCGCATCGGCCAGGACCTGCGTTCGGCGGGCGTCCACCAGGGCCTCGCCCCCGTCCTGGACGTCGTACGGGATCCGCGCTGGGGGCGGGTGGAGGAGACGATCGGCGAGGACCCCTACCTGGTCGGCACCATCGGCACCGCCTATGTGCGCGGCCTCGAGTCCGCCGGGGTCGTCGCCACCCTCAAGCACTTCGCCGGATACGCGGCGTCCGCCGGGGCGCGCAACCTCGCGCCGGTGCGAGCCGGGGCGCGGGAGCTCGCGGACATCACGCTGCCGCCGTTCGAGATGGCGCTGCGCGACGGCGGGGCGCGGTCGGTGATGGCCGCGTACACCGAGACCGACGGCGTCCCCGCGTCGGCCGACCCGGCACTCCTCACCCAGCTCCTGCGCGACGCGTGGGGGTTCACCGGCACGGTCGTCTCCGACTACTTCGGCATCGGCTTCCTGCAGAGCCTGCACCGGGTGGCCGGCACCCCGGCGGAAGCGGCGCACGCGGCGCTGCGGGCCGGCATCGACGTCGAACTGCCCACCCTCACGTGCTACGGCAGCCCCCTGGCGGCGGCCGTCCGGGCCGACGGGATCCCGGAGGAACTGGTCGACCGCGCGGCCCGTCGCGTCCTGCTCCAGAAGTGCGAACTGGGGCTTCTCGACGAGGACTGGGCCCCGGAGCCGAAGACCCTGATCGACCTCGACTCCGCGGGCAACCGCGCCCTGGCCCGCCGCCTGGCCGAGGAGTCCGTGGTCCTCCTCGACAACCCCGGCGGTCTCCTCCCGCTCTCCCCCGACGCCCGGATCGCGGTCGTCGGCCCGCGCGCGGCCGACGCGCTCGCCATGCTGGGCTGCTACTCCTTCCCCTCCCACGTCCTCATCCACCACCCCGGCGTCCCGACCGGCATCGAGATCCCGACCCTGCTGGACGCGCTGCGCGCCGAACTGCCGGACGCCAAGGTGACGTTCGCGCCCGGATGCGACACCTCCGGCCCGGACACCGCGGGCTTCGAGGAGGCGGTCGCACGCACGGCCGAGGCCGATGTGTGCGTGGCGGTGCTCGGCGACCGGGCGGGCCTGTTCGGCCGCGGCACGTCGGGTGAGGGCTGCGACGCGAGCGACCTCGGCCTTCCCGGGGTCCAGGCGGAGTTGCTGGACGCGCTCCTCGCGACCGGCGTCCCCGTCGTCCTCGTGCTGCTCACCGGCCGCCCGTACGCGCTCGGCCGTCCGGGCGCCCGCCCGGCCGCCGTCGTCCAGGCCTTCTTCCCCGGGGAGGAGGGCGGCCCGGCGGTGGCTGGAGTGCTGTCGGGTCGGGTCAACCCCTCGGGCCGCCTTCCGGTCAGCGTCCCGCGGCTGCCCGGCGGCCAGCCCTGGACCTACCTCCAGCCCCCGCTCGGTCTGGCCGGTGAGGTCAGCAACCTCGACCCGACCCCGCTGTACGCCTTCGGCCACGGCCGCTCGTACACGACGTTCGACTGGATCCCCGACGTCCGGAACGAGCACGCGGAGATCGGCACGGACGGCTCGTACGACGTGTCGCTGACCGTCCGCAACACGGGTGCCCGCGCGGGCACCGAGGTCGTCCAGCTCTATCTGCACGACCCGGTGGCGTCGGTGACCCGCCCGGACGTCCGCCTGATCGGGTACCGGCGGCTGGACCTCGCACCGGGCGAGGCGGCCCGCGTGACGTTCCGCTTCCACACGGACCTGTCGGCGTTCACCGACCGCTCCGGGCGACGGATCATCGAACCGGGCGCACTGGAGCTGCGTCTCGCGGCCTCCAGCGCGGACGCCCGCCACACGGCCCGCCTGCGCCTCACGGGCCCGGTACGCGAGGTCGGCCCGGACCGCCGGCTGCGGTGCGGGACGGAGCTGTCACCGGCGGGCGACGCCCACCCGTCCGCGCCGGTGCGCTGAAGCGTGGCCCCCGCACCCGCCCCCAGGGCCCCTGCGCTGAGAGTGGCCCTCCGCACCCTGCTGCCCTCAGGGGCCGTGCGCTGAGACGGGGGCCCACCGCACCCGCCCCAGGGCCGGCGTGTACCGAGGGCGCCGGCCTCCGGACGACCCGCGTCGGGGCCGTCAGACACCGCCGAGTGACTCGAAGCGCCACCGGTGCACCGGACGCGTGATCAGCACGTCGGCCGGTTCCGGGAGTTCGGGGAGGTCCGCGTCGTACGGGGCGTCCCACCAGGTAATGACCAGGACGCGGTCCTCAGGGGCCCGGAAGGTCTCCCGGCGCAGGGGGCGTTCGGTGAGTTCGTGGACCCGTTCCTCGGTCCAGGCCAGCAGCTCCGAGGCCCGGCCGGGGACCGCGCGGGCCTCCCACATCAGCGCGACCGTCATGAGTACAGGTTCTCCTTGGCGGTCTCGTGCACATGGTCGTGCGCGTGGGCGGTGCCCGGCACATGGGGTTCGGTGACCGGGAGGGAGGAGTCGGCCGACAGGTCCCAGTCGGAGGCCGGACGGTTCCGGGCGACCATCTCGGCGCCCAGCGCGGCCACCATCGCGCCGTTGTCCGTGCACAGCTTGGGGCGGGGGACGCGCAGCCGGATCCCGGCCGCCTCGCAGCGCTCCTGGGCCAGGGCCCGCAGCCGGGAGTTGGCGGCCACTCCGCCGCCGATCATCAGATGGTCGACGCCCTCGTCCTTGCAGGCCCGTACGGCCTTTCGAGTGAGGACGTCCACGACCGCCTCTTGGAAGGACGCCGACACATCGCGCACCGGGACCTCCTCGCCCGCCGCCCGCTTGGCCTCGATCCAGCGGGCCACGGCCGTCTTCAGCCCGGAGAAGGAGAAGTCGTACGCCGGGTCGCGGGGACCGGTCAGGCCCCGCGGGAACGCGATCGCGTCCGGGTCGCCCTCGCGGGCGTAACGGTCGATGACCGGGCCACCGGGGAAGCCGAGGTTCATCACGCGGGCGATCTTGTCGAAGGCCTCGCCGGCCGCGTCGTCGATGGTCGCACCGAGCGGGCGGACGTCGGAGGTGATGTCCGTGGACAGCAGGAGCGAGGAGTGGCCGCCGGAGACCAGCAGGGCCATCGTCGGCTCCGGCAGCGCGCCGTGCTCCAGCTGGTCGACGCAGATGTGGGAGGCGAGGTGGTTGACCCCGTAGAGCGGCTTGCCGAGGGCGTAGGCGTACGCCTTCGCCGCCGAGACGCCGACCAGGAGCGCGCCGGCGAGTCCGGGGCCGGCGGTGACGGCGATGCCGTCGAGGTCTCGGGCGCTGACGCCCGCGTCCCGCAGCGCGCGCTCGATGGTGGGGACCATCGCCTCCAGATGGGCGCGGGAGGCGACCTCCGGGACGACGCCGCCGAACCGGGCGTGCTCGTCGACGCTGGAGGCGACGGCATCCGCCAGCAGAGTGGTCCCGCGCACGATGCCGACGCCGGTCTCGTCGCAGGAGGTCTCGATCCCCAGTACCAGGGGTTCGTCAGCCATGGATCTCGGTTCCTTGTACGCCGTTCCCGTCGACCTGATGCGCCGGGTTCACAGAGGTGGACGGGTCGGTCAGCCGCATCACCAGGGCGTCCACGTTCCCCGGCTGGTAGTAGCCGCGCCGGACCCCGATGATCTCGAAGCCGAAGCGCTCGTAGAGCTTCTGGGCGCGGACGTTGTCGATGCGGCACTCCAGCATCACGGAGGCGCACTCGAACGCGGTCGCCGCCCGCAGCAGATCGCTCAGCAGCCGCGAGCCGAGCCCGGTACCCCAGTGGTCGCGGCTGACGGCGACGGTCTGGATGTCGGCCCCCTCGGCGGAGCCGCCGCCCTCGGACTCCGCGCCGGAGGTGGTCAGGCCCGCGTAACCGACGATCCGGTCGCCCTCCTGGGCCACCACGTAGTGCCGGGTCGCCCCGGGCCCGCGGGCGTGTGCCAGCTCGGACCAGAACATCCCGCGCGACCAGGCGTCCTCGGGGAAGAGATCCCGCTCCAGCTCCAGTACGGAGTCGATGTCCCACCAGCGCATCTCGCGCAGCACGGCCGTGCCGTTTCCCGTCACTTGGGGGTGACCACCTTGTAGTTCTTGGGGACCTGGGCATCGGGCCGGCGCAGGTACAGCGGCCGGGGGGCGGGCAGTTCCCCGCCCGCCGCGAGCCGCTCGGCGGCCAGCCGGGCCAGGGCGGCCGCGGTCACATGCTCGGGTTCGTGCGCCCGCGGGAAGGTGTCCGGGTACAGCAGCGCGCCGGCGCCGACCGCGGGCAGGCCCGCGACCTCCCCGGCGATGTCGGCGGGCCGGTCCACGGCCGGCTCGCCGAGCCGGGTACGGGAGTCGGCGTAGCGCGCCCAGTAGACCTCCTTGCGGCGGGCGTCGGTCGCCACCACGAAGGGGCCCTGAAGGTCGGACGCGTAGGCGAGGCCGTCCAGCGTGCACACGCCGTGCACGGGCACGCCGAGGGCGAGCCCGAAGGTGTCCGCGGTCATCAGGCCGACCCGCAGACCGGTGTACGGACCGGGGCCGATGCCGACGACGATCCCGGTGACGGCGTCCAGCCGCAGACCTGCCTCGGCGAGGACCCGGTCGATCGCCGGGAGCAGCAGCTCGCCGTGCCGGCGGGCGTCCACCTGGCTGGACGAGGCGATGACGTCGTCGCCGTCGTGCAGCGCGACGGTGACGGCGGGGGTGGCGGTATCCAGAGCGAGCAAGAGCACGCAAACAGCCTACGGCTCCCGCGCCCCGCCCACGGCCGCACCGGCCGGACGGTCACGTCCTGCTACCGTCACGTCGGCATTCGTACATAACGCTGCAGAGTGGGACAGAGGTGACGTCGGTGTCAGGCACCAGCTCGATGATCGTGGCCGGGCTGACCGCGGCGGCCCTCGCGACGGTCGGCTTCCTCGGCCACCAGGCGGCGGCGAACGTGCCGCCCGGGCTGCGCCACCCGTCCTCCGGGGCGGCCGGGGCCGTACGCAAGGCGCTCCCGGCCAAGGAGCATCCCGCCGCCCTGCCCGTACGCTCGGGCACCGGCAAGAGGGTCGTGTACTCGCTGAAGCGCGACCGGGTGTGGCTGGTGGAGAAGGGGGACACGGTGCGGCGCACCTTCGGGGTCAGCCCCAGCACGGTGGACCCGGCCCCCGGCACCTACCGGGTCACCTCCCGGTCCGGGGCGGTCACCGGATCGGACGGTGTCCCGATCGAGCACGTCGTACGCTTCACCGGCGTCGACGGGACGGCGATCGGGTTCAGCGCGGCGGTCGACGGGTCGGCACCGGTCCTCGACCCCCGGGAACGCACGGGCGGCATCCGCGAGACACGCGC
This sequence comes from Streptomyces sp. NPDC086080, assembly GCF_044540255.1. Taxonomy (NCBI): domain Bacteria; kingdom Bacillati; phylum Actinomycetota; class Actinomycetes; order Kitasatosporales; family Streptomycetaceae; genus Streptomyces; species Streptomyces sp. NPDC086080. The sequence continues at coordinate 207,714 of NZ_JBITRU010000004.1, read as the reverse complement.
GGACGGCGTGGCGATGTGGAAGTTCGCGACGATCGGCCGGACGGTCGTCGTCGTACCGTGAGCCGGTGCGGCGCGATCAGGTGTATGGCTGCCGTACCGTGGACGCCGACGCACACCACCACCGGATCCGGTGCCTGGTGAACTCCCGGCCGGTACCTCACCTACCTCACCCGTTACCAGCCGGAAGTCCGTCCCACAGACGAACAGTGCTGCGCCCTGCGGGGGTCGGGCAGGCCGCCCGGGGCCGCTGCTCCCGCTCCCGACAAGCATTACCGGAACCCACCGTCTGGGAACTCACCGTCGTCCGTGGCCGCTTCTCACCGCGCTGTCGTTCACGTGCCGGAACCGACCCGGCGAAACGCCGTACTCGCGGCGGAACGCCCCGGCCAACGCGAACTCGGTCGCGTAGCCGACCTGCCGGGCTATCGCGGCCAACGACGCGTCGCTTTCCCGGAGCAACTGCGCGGCACGGCCGAGTCGCCGGCTCCTCACGTACGCCATGGGCGGCGAGCCGACCACGGAGGTGAAGCGTCTGGTGAAGGCCGCCCGGGACATGCCCACGGTCTCGCCGAGCCGGGCAGCCGTCCACTGCGTCTGCGGGCTCTCGTGGATCGTGCGCAGTACGGCGGTGATCGCCGGGTCGGACGTCATGGGCCACCCATGGGCGGCCTCGTCCTCCAGCCACTGGCGCAGGACGTGGGCGAGCATCAGGTCGAGGACCGCCGACCGGGTCACGCCGGTGTCCGGGCCGGCCTGCGACGCATCGTGGTCGAGCAGACTGACGACCGGCCCGAGCGCCGGGAACCGCTCGTGGTCGGGGGACACGACGAGCGGGTCCGGCATCGTCGCGAGGTAAGGGTGCACCTGGCCGTGCTCCAGCCGATAGGCGCCGCAGAGGAACTCGAAGTCGGCGGGGCCGGTGGCCGGTTGTTCGTGACTGAGGGCCACCTCGGGGAGCTCCCCCAGCGCACGCGGAGCGTGGCTGAGCCCGTGGTCGGCGCCGGACGTGATGAGGACGACGTCGCCGGGTCGCAGGGCGACGGGCGGCGCGTCGGCGCGGATGAGCCACCCGCTGCCACGCAGCACCACGTGGAACCCGCTCCCGGTCAGGCCGGAATACCGCATGCCCCACGAGCCCGATTCCCGGAATCGCCGGACGGTTCCCCGTCCGACGCGGAGCCCGGAGATCGCCTGACTGACCATGTCCACCCGTCCCATCCTAAAGCCGCGGCACAAACGTGTATGCGGGCGCGCCACACAGGTATGGCCGGGCAGGCCGGACGCTGATGCACTGAGGATCATGAATGAAGACGACGATATGGCCGCTATGAGGGACTGCGTCGTGGTCGGTGCGGGGGCCGCGGGAATGAGCGCCGCGCTCACGCTCGGCCGGGCCCGGCAGACCACTCTGGTCCTCGACGCCGGCCGGCAGAGCAACCTTGTCGCTGAGGGGATCGGAGGGCTGCTCGGAAACGATGGGCGTCCTCCCGCGGACTTCTACGCCGCGGGACACGCGGAACTGCAGGGCTACGGCTCGATCGACTTCTGCCGCGGCGAGGTCACCCACGCGGTGCAGGAGGCGGATGAGAGCTTCACCGTCACCCTCGGCGACGGCCGCCGCGAGCGGGCACGGAGCATGATCCTCGCGCCTGGCATGGACTACCGCCACCCACAGCTACCCGGCATGGACGAGCGCTGGGGCGATTCGGTCTTCCACTGCCCGTTCTGTCGGGGCTGGGAGGTCCGTGACCTCCCCATGGGGGTCCTCGCGACGGGTGCGGTCGGCGTGCACGGGGCGCTGAACCTCCGCGCCTGGAGCGATCAGGTCACGCTGCTGACCAACGGTGGCGAGCTGACCGATCAGCAGCGCGAGCAACTGGCGGGCGGCGGGGTCGACCTGGACGAGCGGCCGATCAGCGGCTTCGACGGCCCGGGAACCGAGCTGCACGGTGTGGCGTTCGCCGACGGCGGCGAGCTGGCCATCGGCGCCCTCCTGGTCAAGACCACCCTCTACCAGCGCTCCTCGCTCGCCCGCGACCTCGGAGCGTCCCTGACCGAACCGGACGAGATGCTCGGCGTCGAGGCGATCAAGGTCGACGCCATGTACCGCACCGGTGTCCCGGGGCTCTACGCGGCCGGGGACGCCTCCACCTCGGTTCCGCCGTCCATGGCCGCCGCCCTGGCCTCGGGCCACCTGGCCGGCGCCGCCGCTGTCGTACAACTGGCCGCGGGCTACTGAACGCCGGGGCTCGCAGCAGAGCAGCCCCGTTCTCGGAACAACCCGGGAGTCCCGCACGCCACGCGGAGGTCCCACGAGGCACGAGACCCGGAAACCGCACCACCACGCGAAGATCCCGCCGGCCGCGGAAGCCGGACTACGCCGCGTCGCGGTGATCCCGCGGCTGCTCGGAGCGCCAAGACCGCTCGGACTGCCGGGGCTCGGGAGCCCGGGGCGGGGTGGAGACCGCGGCGGCGGCCGCGCCGGCGGCGAGCAGCTCACGCATGGACACCCCGGACACCGACTGCGGCCGCGCCGTGGACTCCGACGAGTTCTGGGTGGCCGGCATGGACGCCTCCTGCGATTCGGGGGCGGACGCGGTTAGGTAGACCTAACCACGAACTGGATACCATGTGACCACGCCGGAGGCCCCGAACGCAACAGCTTGCCGACACCGTGTCGGAACGTACGGCGCTCCACGCGCGTGAGCCGGCCGTTCGGCACAGCACCTTCGCCCTACTGAAGCCGACGGAGCCGCCAACCCCTCCAGGGGCGCGGGGAACTGCGCGACCAGCCCACACGACACCGCAACCAGCCGACCCCCCAGGGGCGCGGGGAACTGCGCGACCAGCCCACACGACGCCGCAGCCAACCGATCCCCCAGGGGCGCGGGGAACTGCGCGAACGGCCCACACGCCGCCGCAACCGGCCGATCACCCGCCGCACCCTCACCCCGCCCGTGCCCGCACGCTCCCCGCACGGAACCGCCGGTCAGGCCGACAGCACGGTCAGCCCGGCCCCCGCCCACCGCTCCCCCAGACCGGTCACGGTCACCTGCCGCACCTCGTCCGTGGTGTCCCCGACCGCCCGGTGGATGACGATCCGCAGCCGGTCGTCGGTCAGCTCCTCGACCTTGCCCTCGCCCCATTCCACGACGATCACCGACTCCGGCAGCGAGACGTCGAGGTCCAGGTCCTCCATCTCGTCCAGCCCGCCGGCCAGCCGGTACGCGTCGACATGGACCAGCGGTGGACCGTCCCCCAGCGAAGGGTGCACCCGGGCGATCACGAACGTCGGCGAGGTGACCGCGCCCCGCACCCCGAGCCCTTCGCCGAGCCCCCGGGTCAGCGTCGTCTTGCCCGCGCCGAGCTCACCGGAGAGCAGGACGAGATCACCGGCGCGCACCAGCTTGGCGAGCCTGCGCCCCAGTTCGCGCATCTGCTCCGGGGAGGTGACGGTCAGCTCGACGGAGTTCGCGGCCGGCTCAGCCGGGTTGTGCGGTGCTGCTGCTTCCATAACCACCCACCGTAGCCCCCGCCGGCATCGCACCCGCGCGGACGAGCAGGTCGGCGAGGCGGTCGGTGACCACTTCCGGGTGCTCCAGCATCACCAGGTGTCCCGCGTCCGGGACCAGCACCAGTTCCGCGTCGGGGAGCAGGTCGGCTATCGCCTCGCTGTGCTCGCTGGGCGTCACCAGATCCTGGATCCCGGCCAGTACCAGCAGCGGACGACCGGCGAAGTGGACCAGGGCCTCGGTCTTGTCGTGATCGTTGAACGCCGGGTAGTACTCGGCGACCACGTCGATGGGTGTGCCCTCGATCATCCGCTCGGCGAACCTGGCCACGGCCGGGTCCACGTCCCGGGACGCGAACGAGTAGCGCTTGATGATCCCCGCGAAGAGATCCGCGGTGGCCCGGCGCCCCTTCTCCACCAGCTCGGCCCGCTGCCCCAGGGCCTTCAGCACACCCGGCAGCACCCGCCGCACCGCGTTGACCCCGGCCACCGGCAGCCCGAAGTTGACCTCGCCGAGCCGCCCCGACGACGTACCGAGCAGGGCGACCCCCGCGCACCGCTCCGTGATCAGCTCGGGGTACTGGTCGGCGAGGGCCATCACCGTCATCCCGCCCATCGAGTGACCGACGAGCACGACGGGCCCTTCGGGCGCCGCCGCGTCGATGACGGCCTTCAGGTCCCGCCCGAGTTGCTCGATGGTGACGGGCTCGCCCCGCTCCGTCTGCGCCGCGCCCCGCGCCGAGCGGCCGTGGCTGCGCTGGTCCCAGTACACGGTGCGTACGACGCCCCTGAGCGCGGCGCGCTGGAAGTGCCAGGAGTCCTGGTTGAGGCAGTATCCGTGGCTGAAGACGACCGTCACCGGAGCCGGGGGCTTGCGGCCGAACAGCCGGCGCCGCCGCGCGGGCGCCGCCTCCGGGTCGGGGTCGAGGTCGTCGACCTCGTAGTACAGCTCGGTGCCGTCATCGGCGTACGCCCTGCCGGGTGTGCCGCGCAGCGAGCCGTACGGTCCGGTGGAGTCGAGGGCGAGCCTGGCCTTCTTCCGCATGCCCCGGCCGACCGTCATCCGCTCTATGGCGACGCCCGCGGCGGCTCCGGTGGCGAGCACGCCTATCGCGACACCCGCGACGCCGGTGACCCGGCGCCAGCCCCCGCCGGCCGCGGAGGCGGCGGCCTCCGCGATGCCCTCACTCACGTGCCGCTCCCCTCGTTCACGTGGACGCGCGGAACGCGGCTTCCGATCCGGGTGACGATCTCGTACCCGATGGTCCCGGCCGCCTGCGCCCAGTCCTCGGCGGTGGGCTCGCCGCGGTCGCCCGGGCCGAAGAGCACGACCTCGGCGCCCGCCCCCGGGAGGTCCCCGCCCAGGTCGACGGTGAACTGGTCCATCGCGACCCGCCCCGCGACGGTACGCCACTTGCCCTCGACCAGCACCGGTCCGGCGGAGGAGGCGTGCCGCGGGATGCCGTCCGCGTAGCCGAGCGGGACCAGCCCGAGGGTGGTCGCGCCCGGGGTGACGTAGTGGAGGCCGTAACCGACACCGTGGCCGCCGGGGACCTGCTTCACCAGGGCCAGCGAGGCGGTCAGAGTCATCACCGGACGCAGTCCGAGGTCGGCGGGGGTGCCGATCGCGGGGCTGGGCGAGACGCCGTACAGCGCGATGCCGGGCCGGACGAGATCGAAGTGGCTCTCGGGGAGGGTGAGGGTGGCGGGCGAGTTGGCGATGTGCCGCACCTCAGGGTCGAGGCCCTGGCCCTCCGCGTACGCGATCATCTCCCGGAACCGGGACAGCTGGGCGGCGACGGAGGGATGTCCGGGCTCGTCGGCGCAGGCGAAGTGGGACCACAGCCCGGTGATCCGCAGCAGCCCCTCGGCCTCGGCGCGCAGCGCCCCCGCGACCAGTTCCGCCCAGTCGCCGCCGGGCTGGCAGCCGGCCCGCCCCAGCCCGGTGTCGGTCTCCAGGTGCACCCGCGCGGGCCGCCCGGCGAGACGCGCGGCCCGCGTGACCTCCTCCAGCGCCCACATCCCGCTCACGGAGACATCGACATCGGCCTCGATCGCCTCGCGCCAGGGCCCGCCGGGCGTCCACAGCCAGCACATGACCCGTACGTGGTCCGGCACCCCGGCACCGGGCGCGCGCAGGGCGAGCGCCTCCTCCGGAGTGGCGGTGCCCAGCCAGGTCGCCCCGGCCTCGACAGCGGCCCGGGCACAGGCGGCCGCGCCGTGCCCGTACGCGTCGGCCTTGACGACGGCCATGAGGGCGGCGCCGGACGCCCGCTCGCGCAGGGCCCGCACATTGGCCCGCAGGGCCGCCAGGTCGATCTCGGCACGGGCCCGCAGCTCCGCGCCCGCCGGGGCAACTGTCTCGTTCATCCCGCCCAGTCTCTCAGAGCACCTCCACCATCCCCCCGCCCCTCCCTCCCCCACCCGACCCGTGCCGACGTCACCGGACCCGTGCCGCCTCCTGAACGACCCCACCCCACTCACGCACGCCCTCACCCACGCACCGCCCTCACCCCATCCGTGCCGCCCCCACCCCGTCCGTGCCAACCCCACCCTCCCCGGGCGACACATCCAGCTCCGCCGGGCGCACCCCCAGCTCCGCCGGGCGCACCCCCAGCTCCGCCGGGCGCACCCCCAGCCCCTCCGGCGTTTGAGGAGCGGGGTCCGGGGCGGAGCCCCGGGGTCGGGACGGGAAGGGGCGGCGGGGGCGAAAACCCCCCACCCCTCACCCCCGCACCACACTCCGCCACGCCCCCGCGATCCCCTCCGCCACATCCCGCGCCCCCACCGGCGCCCCGTCCGCCGCGAACCTCCCCGCCAGCCCGTGCAGATACCCCGCCACGCTCCCCGCGTCCACCGCCGACAGCCCCGCCGCCAGCAACGACCCCCCGAGCCCCGACAGCACGTCCCCGCTCCCGGCCGTGGCCAGCCACGCCGTCCCGGTCGGGTTCACCCGCACCACCCACCGCCCACCGCCCGCACCCGAGCCCGGACCCGCACCCGCACCCGCACCCGCACCCGCACCCGCACCCGCACCCGCACCCGCGACCAGCGTCGTCGACCCCTTCAGCAACACCGTCGCCCCATACCGCGCCGCCAGCTCCCGCACCGCCGACAGCCGCCCGCCCTCGACCTCCTCCCGTTCGACACCGAGCAGCGCCGCCGCCTCTCCCGCATGCGGAGTCATCAGCGTCGGCGCCCGCCGGCCCCGTACCGCCGAGGGCTCCGCCAGCCGCAGCCCGTCCGCGTCGATCAGTACCGGTACGTCCGCCGCCAGCACCTCCGCGACCGTCGCCGCGTCGTCCCCGGCCCCCGGGCCGACCACCCACGCCTGCACCCGCCCCGCGTGCTTCGGCCCCCGGTCCGACACCAGCGTCTCCGGGAAGCGGGCGATCACGGCCTGCCCGGCGGGACCGACGTACCGTACGGCCCCCGCCCCGCCCCGCAGCGCGCCCGCCACCGCGAGCACCGCGGCCCCCGGATAGCGCGCGGATCCTGCCGCGATCCCGACCACACCCCGCCGGTACTTGTCGCTCTCCGCGGCCGGCACCGGCAGCAGCCGGGCCACGTCCGCGTGTTGCAGCGCCTCGAGTTCGGGTTCCTCGGGGAGCGTCAGTCCGATGTCGACCAGCCGCACCGTGCCCGCGTACTCCCGTGCCGGATCGATCAGCAGCCCCGGCTTGTGCGTCCCGAACGTCACCGTGAGGTCGGCCCGCAGCGCCCTCCCCCGCACCTCCCCGCTGTCCGCCTCGACCCCGCTCGGCAGATCGACGGCGACCACGGCCGCCCGCGACCGCTCGGCGGCGTCGGCCAGCGGTACGGCGTCCGGGCGCAGGCCGCCCGTGCCACCGATCCCGACGATGCCGTCGACGACGAGATCGGCCCGTTCCACGAGGGCGGTGGCCCCGTCCGTCCCCACCGCCCGGCCGCCCGCCCGGCGCAGCGCCGCGAGCCCTCCGGCATGGGCACGCTCCGGCGCGAGCAGGACCGCGCTCACCCCCGCGCCGCGCCGGGCGAGCCGGGCACCGGCATGGAGGGCATCGCCTCCGTTGTCCCCGCTGCCGACCAGCAGGACGACTCTGCTGCCGTACACCCGGCCGAGCACATCCGCGCAGGCCGCGGCGAGTCCGGCGGCGGCGCGCTGCATCAGCGCCCCCTCCGGCAGCCGTGCCATCAGTTCCCGCTCCGCCGCCCTGACCGTCTCCACGCTGTACGCAGTCCGCATGCGTCCGAGTGTCCCGTACGAGCGCGGCCGACTCCCGTAACCGGTGAGCCCTCGAGCCACCCGCTTGACTCCTCGCCATGCCCTTGCCAAACTCTCCGCCCCCCACCGGGTGAATCGATTCAGTCGAATCGTTTCGACTCCACCTGACGACAACGACATAGAGACAGAGGACCCATGCGACGCAGAGCCGCACTTCTCGCAGCAGCCGGCGCCACCGCACTCCTCACCACCGTCGGCACCCTGACGGCCCCCGCGACCGCCGCCCCCTCCCCCACAACCGCACCCGCCACCGCCCCGACCCTCGCCCCCGCCCGCGCCGCCGCCTGCGGTGACGGCTCCTACCAGGCCGAGGCGGTCCTGAACGGCAGCACCTGGACGGCCAGGCGCGGCGGCAGCACGGTCTACACCGGAACCGACATGCGCGCGGCCGTCCAGGCGGCGATCAGCAGCCTGACCTCGGGCCGCACCAGCAAGGAACGGGTCGTGGTCCGCGGCTCGGGCTCCGTCTCCGCCGGTTCCCGCATCTCCCTGCCGAGCTACACCGTCCTCGACGTCTGCGGCACCATCGACGTCACCGGCAGCGGCTCGGGCGACCAGGCCCCGGTCTACTCGCGCGGAACCCGTGACATCGAGGTGCAGCACCTCAACGTCACCGGCGCCCCGCTGTACGGCGTCTTCCTGCGCAACGTGCAGAACGTGGTCCTGGGCCAGATCGACATGCGCCTGTCGCGCGGCCTCGGCGTCCGCATCGACAACCGCGGCGACACCAGCCAGTGGACCCGCAACGTCCGCATCGACAACGTGTACGTGTCCGGCGCGTCCAGCCACGCCGTGGAGACCTACGGCGTCGACGGCCTGACCGTCGGCACGGTGACCGCCCGCAACGTCGGCGAGTCGGGCCTCCTGCTGAACCAGACTATCAACGCCACCGTCTCCCGGGTGGACGCGGAGAACGCGGGCACGGGCACCGGGTACGCGGCCTTCCGCATGGCCAATCGCAACGGCCGTATCGGCAGCTCCTACCCGACCAACATCCGCGTGGGCGAGGTCGTCGCGCGCGGCGGCGGACGCGGGGTGTTCTGCGTCTCGGAGAGCGGCGGCGCGACGATCGACCGGATCGCCCTCTCCAACACCGGCAACAACGCGATCCTCATCGAGAACTGCACCAACGTGAACCTCGCCGCACAGAGCGGCACGGTCACCGGCGGCGGCGAGATCCGCCTCGCCGCGCGAGCGGAGTTCCCGAACAACCGGGACATCACCGTCCAGAACCTCACGGTGACGAACTCGTCGATCCGCGAGAGCCCCTGCGGCGAGAACACGACGTTCCGCAACAACCGTCTGGTGAACAGCAGCCAGTCGATCTGCTGACGCACAGAGGCGGGGCGCGGCTCCTCCGCCGCACCCCGCCTCCCCACGGCACCGCTCAGCTGGTGCTGAGCATCCCCGCCCGCAGCTTCTTCAGCGTCCGGGACAGCAGCCGCGACACATGCATCTGGGAGCAGCCCAGCCGCTCACCGATCTCCGCCTGGGTCAGCTCCTCCACGAACCGCCAGTGCACGATCTTGCGCTCACGCTCGTCGAGCTCGGCGATCATCGGGGCGAGCGCGTGGAAGTCCTCGCCCAGTTCCAGCGCCGCGTCCTCGGTCCCGATGAAGTCCGCGAGCACGCTCTCGCCGTCCGGCTCACTGCCGATGGCGGCGTCGAGCGAGGAGGAGTTGTAGCCGTTGGAGGCGATCCTGGCCTCGTTCACCTCAGCCTCGGTCAGGCTCATCAGCTGGGCGAGTTCGGCGGTCGTGGGCGTACGGCCCAGCCGGCTGCGCAGTTCCTCGGTGGCGCGGGCGAGCTGCACCCGGGCCTCCTGAAGCCGTCGCGGCACGTGCACGGACCACGACGTGTCCCGGAAGAACCGCTTGATCTCACCGACGATGTAGGGGATCGCGAAGGAGGTGAACTCCACTTCGCGGGACAGCTCGAACCGGTCGATCGCCTTGATCAGACCGATCATGCCGACCTGGACGATGTCCTCCATCTCCTCCGGCCCGCGGCTGCGGAACCGGCCGGCCGCGTAGCGGACCAGGGACATGTTCATCTCGATCAGCGTGTTGCGCGCGTACTGGTACTCGTGCGTGCCCTCCTCCAGCTCCGTGAGCCGGCGGAAGAACTGCTTGGACAGTTCGCGTGCGTCCTGGGGCGCGACCTGGCCGGGATCCGCGACCTCCGGCAGCTCGGTCACGCTCTGCGCTCGGTCCGTCCGCGCCATCGTCGACGTCACAGCCAACCCTCCCAAATCGATCGGCCCCCGGTTCCGGGCGCCGGCTCCACGCGTCTACCCCCATCCAGGCGATGCACGCACCGCCCTACCGGAACAACTTCACGAAAGTCACCGACGACGCTTCCGGCACGGCCGTACGAGGGTGAGGACGAGGGTGGGCACGGCGGCGACGACGGAGAACGGGTCACCCCTCCGCAACGACCACCGCCGAGGCCACCCCGGCGTCATGACTGAGGGACACGTGGAAGGACTGCACACCCAGCTCGGCCGCCCGGGCCGCCACCGTCCCCTTGACCCGCAACCGCGGCTGCCCGCTGTCCTCGCACCACACCTCGACATCGGTCCAGGAGAGTCCCGCCGGCGCACCCAGCGCCTTGGCCAGCGCCTCCTTGGCGGCGAACCGCGCCGCGAGGGAGGCCACACCGCGCCGCTCCCCACTGGACAGCAGCAGCTCGCTGTCCAGGAAGAGCCGCTGCGCCAGCCCGGGCGTCCGCTCCAGGGAGGCGGCGAACCGCTCGATCTCGGCCACGTCGATCCCGACTCCGATGATGCTCATGCGGGCACTTTAGACGTCGTCCCATGCGGAGCGCCGGGTGATCTGCACCGTGTGGTGACGGTCGAACGCATGGTGCCGGACAAGTTGCCGGAGCTGTTGGAGCGGGTGGTCCCACCTGCTCCGATGCGGCCGCGGGTCGGCGCCGGTACGGGATCGCGAGGTGCTGACCGCGATCATCTTCGTGGCCACGACGGGCCGCACCCGGCGGCAGTTGCCACCGGTCTCCGGCCCCTCAGGGCCGACCGCGCACCGGCGACGCGCACGTGGTTCCTTCGACGTTCATCCGCTGATCATGACGCCGGTCCGGCCAGCCCGTGCAACAGCAGATCCGTGAGGGTGTCGATGACGCGCTGGTCGTCTTCGCCGCCGGGGGGCGTGAGCACGGCGTAGTTGAGGGTGACGAGCATCGCGCCCATCGCCGCCGCAATGAACTCGGGGTCACCGGGCAGCTGGTGTCCACGCTCGACCAGGTACTCCAGATGCTCCCGAATGGTTCCTGTCTGCTCGCGCAGGTCGCGCCAGGCCCGGCCCGTGCCGGGGTCGTCGGCCACCATCGCCTGAAACAGTGCGAGCGTGACCGGGCGGTTCTGCCGCATCACCGTCCACGCGACACCGACGTGGTCGCGCAGTTGGTCGCGGTCGGTCAGGTCGTGGTCGCGGGGGTGCTCCAGGCCGACCATGCGCTCGTCGATCGCTTCCTCCATCTCGGCGAGGAGCGCCTGGAGCAGCTCGTCCTTGCCGGCGAAGTGTTCGTAGAACGAGCCGGTCGAGCGTCCGGCCGCCGCGGTGATGTCGGTGATCTTCGTATTGAGGTAGCCGCGGTCGTTGAACAGCCCGCGCGCCGCGTCCAGCAGCGCGGCGCGAGTCTGGGCCGCCCGGACTTTTCGACTGGCGGCACTCGCCTGCGGCATGTCGTCCTCCATCGGCTGTTGACAGACGCCAGCGTATCGGAACACACTTTCACTGAATCGCCATTCAGTGAATCCCAATTCATTCAGGAGGCGTCATGCGGACGATCGTGATCGGTGGCGGGATAGCCGGACCCGCCATCGCCCTTGCACTGCGGCAGATCGGTCACGACGTGACCGTCTACGAGGCGTACGAGGTTCCGCCCGAGGAGGTCGGCGCCCACCTCGGCCTGGCGGTCAACGGCCTGCGTGCGCTGGAGAAGCTGGGCCTCCTACGCGACGTACAGGCGGCCGGGTACCCCGTCGAACGGATGCGGTTCTACACGCCGGGCGGCCACCTCCTGGGCGACGCGCCACGCCTTCGGCGCGAAACCGACTCGTTGCGCAGCGTCGCGCTCCATCGCGGACGGCTCGTCGCGATCCTGCGGCGCGCGGCACTCGACGCGGGCGCGAAGATCGTCACCGGCGAACGCCTGGTGGGCGCGACGGAGTCGGCGACCAGCGTGGTGGCCGAATTCGCCTCCGGCCGGCGCGACACCGCGGAGGTGCTCGTGGGCGCCGACGGCATCTGGTCGACCGTGCGCGGGCTGATCGACTCGTCCGCGCCGCGCGCGGAGTACGCGGGGCTCTACGGGGTCGCCGGAATCGCCAACATGACGGGGCTCGAGACCGGCATCTGGAACCTCACCTACGCACGCAACGGCGCCTTCGTGTACACGACCATCGACGAAGACACCCAGTGGTGGGCGGCTCAGATCGGGGAGCCGGTCAAGCCCGACCTGCGAGGCATCGACGACGCGCAATGGCTACGGCGCGTCACCGAGCTGTTTCCGGAGGCGATGCCGCGGGCCATCGTCGGAGCCGCGACATCGATCGTCGCGTCCGGCTACCTGAACGTCTGCGACACGGTCCGGACGTGGCGCAGTGGGCGCATGGTCCTGGTCGGCGACGCCGCCCACCCTGTCGGCGTCGGACACGGCGCCTCGGTGTCGATCGAGGACGCACTGGAGCTCGCGGCGGCGCTGAGCGGCGCCCCGAGCGTCCCATCGGCACTCGAGGCCTACGACGCGGCACGCCGCCCGCGCATCGACAAGCTGCTCAAGCACGGGAACAACGCCCGTGAGACCAAGCGGCCCAGCGCCGTAAAGCGCCAGATCGACTTGGCGAAGATGCGCGTACTCCTCCCGTTCTTCGATCGGGCGCAGGGATACCTGTACGACTACGAGCCGCCTTCCCTGTCCACCACAGGCGGATCACCGTCCGCCACACGCTAGACGGTGTGCAGGCCCGACGCCTCGCTCGTGAAGAGGGACGCGGGTTGCCGACGACGCCGCACCCAAGGCGGTCGAAGGACCACGTCCGTCACGGACACGGCGCAAGACCGTACTGACCGCCCATTGATCAACCTAACGGATGACAACCCGGGGTGGCGCCGATCGAGGACGGTGTGGCGCCACACCCATCGAGAAGGAAGGAGCGCTTGATGAAATCGCGGGTGAGGAAGAACCTGGCCATCGGGCTGGTGATCACGGTCGTCATCGCGGCGCTGTCGGTGGTTGTCGCAGACGACGGCAGCAAGGTGGAGGAGTTCAGGAAGTCGCTGATAGTGGGCTTATTGGTGACGGGGACAGTGACAGGGGGTACCTGGTTGCTGCAGCGGAGGCGTTCGGCACCGTGACCGCCGTCCGAGCACCGGCCCTGAGGTTGCCGGCGCTGCGACGAGTGGGGCCCGGGGGTGTCGAAATCCGTGAACACTTCGGGCCGAAGTGTTCACGGATTTCACATGGGGTGTCCCGAGAGGACCTGAACCACATCATTCGCAGGGACTGGCATCCCTACCGAAGGGCGCGCCGAACCTCTGGCCGTGAATATTCTTCGACGATGTCGAATCAGTCGGTGGCGTCGGGAGTCAACCTCGCCCGTGTGGTGGCGCACTGTGGCGGAAGCCAGGAAGCCCAGTCGGCGCCGTGGACTTTCTGGTGGCGGCGATAGCCGCGGCACCGGCTGCGCCTGAACCCTACGGCGCCCTCGCCGAGTTCGACTCGTGGCCAGGGCCCGCCACATCCGCAGGAGCTGAACCCGGCGTGCAGCCACGGCGCCCTCGCACTCCAGGCCACCCACCGTCGGCCGCCGAGCCGACCCGGCGTGCGGGCGAGGCGGGGGCGCGCCCGTGAACCCGGGGGACCGATCAGCAGGCCCTGGACCGCAAACCTGCCCGGGCCCCCGCTTTCCTCCGGGCCACTCGCTCGCTTCTCCCCCGTGCTGGAGCGGACCGGGTCAAGGGTGGGCCGCAGGCCCATCGCCGAAGGCGACGCGACCGCAGGGAGCGCCCTTGACGCGGGTCGTGGAAGCACGACACTGACGAAGAAGCGAGTGGCCCAACGATCACTGGTAACCCCGTCAGGCCGCACCCAGCTCGCACCACACCAGTTTCCCCCGACTGCCGTCCCGGGACAGCGGCTGCCATCCCCACAGGTCGGAACACGCCCTCACCAGCGCCAGTCCGCGCCCGTCCTCCAGGCAGAGGTCCGCGGACCGTTCGAACGGCAGCGGCGCATCGGGCGGCGCGGGGTCGGTGTCCCACGCCCCGATCCGCAGCACACCGGCCGCGCAGTGCATCCGAAGGGTCGCGGGCCCCTTGGTGTGCTGCACCGCGTTGGCGACCAACTCCGCAGCGAGGAGTTCGGCCACATCCACGAGTCGGATCAGCCCGTGCATCGTCAGGATGAGACGGAGGGTACGGCGGCTCACCGTGACCGCACGGGGATCGTTGGGGAGGGAGAGGGAGTACTCCCAGGACTCGTTTTCGGGCATGCGTGAACTCCGTTCAGCGGGGATGGGGATGGTTCACGAGCAGTGGCAGTGCCGCAGCCGTCATGGCAGGACGGAGCGGTGCGCTTCCGCTGCGCTCACCTGACGTCACTGACGGTAGACCTTGGATTTAAGACCAAGCAAGCCGTTCCCGTAATCTGAACCTGAAAGAGTCGCTGCAACAGGCGTGTTGAACCGAGGGGCAACCGATGGGAACCAGGCGCGAGCCAACGGCGCGGCAAAAGCGACTGGGGGCTGAACTACGCAGACTTCGCGAGGCGGCGGGGTTGAACGCACGCGAGGCAGCGGCATTGCTCGGCGTGAACTCCGTACAGATCAGCCAGATCGAGTCGGGCATCTCAGGAGTGAGCGAGGAACGCCTGCGCCGACTCGCATCTCATTACGCCTGCACGGATGGGGAGTTCATCGATGCGCTGGTGGCAATGGCCACCGACCGAACGCGCGGCTGGTGGGAGGAGTACCGGTGGCAACTGCCCACCTCGTTCCTCGACCTCGCCGAACTGGATCACCACGCCACATTCCGCCACGAGGTCGCGGTCCTTTACGTCCCGGGCCTGTTGCAGACCGAGGACTACGCACGAGCCGTCTTCTCGGCCAGGGTGCCCGCACTGACCACTGACGAGCTGGAAATGCGCGTACGACACCGAATGGCACGCAAGCAGGCCGACTTCCCGTACAAACTGGTGATCCACGAAGCAGCCCTGCGCATCAGGGTCGGCGACCGCGCGACGTCCCGCGTTCAACTCAACGCGCTCCTGGACTCCTCCGAAGCGGACAACATCACCCTGCGCGTCATCCCTTTCGACCTGGATGGCTTCGGCCTGGCCGCAGGCACCATGACCTACGTGGGTGGTCCCGTTGCCAAGCTGGACACGGTCGTGCGCGACGCGCCCCACGGCTCCGCCTTCGTCGATGCCGAGGCACAACTCAGCGCCTATCGAATGCGCTTCCGTACAATTGAAGCCGCGTCACTGGAACCGGAACGCTCGCGTGACTTCATCAACCGTCTGGCGAAGGAGCTGTGAGGCACCCGATGAACAACTGGCGCAAGTCTTCCTACTCAGGACCCGATGACGGCAACGATTGCGTCGAGATCGCGAATACTCCGACCCGCATAGCCATCCGCGACTCAAAGGCCCCGACCCACGGGTCCCTCACCTTTCCGGCCGGAGCCTTCGCCGCGTTCCTGGACGGCGTGAAGACCTACTCCACCGTCACCGACTTCGCCAGGTTCCGAGGCTGATCCACCTCGTTGCCCCGCGCCGTCGCCAGCTCGCACGCGAACACCTGCAACGGCACCGTCGCCACCAGCGGCTGGAGCAGCGTCGGGGTGGCCGGGATGCGGATCAGGTGGTCGGCGTATGCGGCGACCGCCTCGTCCCCCTCCTCCGCGATGACGATCGTCCGCGCACCCCGTGCCCGGATCTCCTGGATGTTGGAGACGATCTTGTCGTGGAGGACGGAGCGGCCGCGCGGTGACGGAACGACCACCACCACCGGCAGGTCGTCCTCGATCAACGCGATCGGCCCGTGCTTCAGCTCGCCCGCCGCGAAGCCCTCGGCGTGCATGTACGCGAGTTCCTTGAGCTTCAGCGCGCCCTCCAAAGCGACCGGGTAGCCCACGTGCCGGCCCAGGAACAGGACCGTGTTCTTCCGGGCCAGCGACCGCGCCAGCTCCCGTACCGGCTCCATCGTCTCCAGGACGCGCTCCACCGCACCCGCGATGGACGACAGGTCCCGCACCACCGCGCGGATCTCGTCGGCCCACTTGGTGCCCCGCACCTGCCCCAGGTACAGCGCGACCAGATAGCAGGCGACCAGCTGCGTCAGGAACGCCTTGGTCGAGGCGACCGCGACCTCCGGACCGGCGTGCGTGTAGAGCACCGCGTCGGACTCGCGCGGGATCGTGGAGCCGTTGGTGTTGCAGATCGCCAGCACGTGCGCGCCCTGCTCGCGGGCGTGCCGCAGCGCCATCAAGGTGTCCATGGTCTCGCCGGACTGGGAGATGGCGACGACCAGGGTCTGCTGGTCGAGGATCGGGTCCCGGTAACGGAACTCGCTCGCCAGTTCCACCTCGCACGGGATCCGCGTCCAGTGCTCGATGGCGTACTTGGCGATCAGCCCGGCGTGGAAGGCGGTACCGCAGGCGATGATGACGACCTTGTCGACCTCGCGCAGCACGTTCGCCGGGATGCGGACCTCGTCCAGGGTCAGCGATCCCGCCCCGTCGATCCGGCCCAGCAGTGTGTCGGCGACGGCCTTCGGCTGCTCGGCGATCTCCTTGAGCATGAAGTAGTCGTAGCCGCCCTTCTCTGCGGCGGAGGCGTCCCAGTCCACGTGGTACTCGCGGACGTCGGCCGCGTTCCCCTCGAAGTCGGTGACGGTGACCGCGTCGCGGCGCAGCTCGACGACCTGGTCCTGCCCCAGCTCGACGGCCTCCCGCGTGTGCGCGATGAAGGCGGCGACGTCGGAGGCGAGGAAGGCCTCTCCCTCCCCCACGCCCACCACCAGCGGCGAGTTCCGCCGCGCTCCCACCACCACGTCCGGCTCGTCCGCGTGGACGGCAACCAGCGTGAACGCCCCCTCCAGGCGCCGGCACACCAGCCGCATCGCCTCGGCGAGGTCGGCGCAGCCGGAGAACTCCTCGGCGAGCAGATGGGCGACGACCTCGGTGTCCGTCTCGGAGCTGAGCTCATGGCCGCGCTCGGTCAACTCCTCGCGCAGGGCGGCGAAGTTCTCGATGATGCCGTTGTGGACGACGGCGACGCGGCCCGCGTTGTCGATGTGCGGATGCGCGTTGGCGTCGGTGGGGCCGCCGTGCGTGGCCCAGCGGGTGTGGCCGATCGCGGTCGTCCCGGCCGGCAGCGGCCGGTCGGCCAGCTCCTTCTCCAGGTTGACCAGCTTGCCGGCCTTCTTCGCCGTGGCCAGTCCGCCGTCGGCCTGCACGGCGACACCCGCCGAGTCGTAGCCCCGGTACTCCAGTCGCTTCAGTCCGGCCGTCACGACGTCCAGCGCCGACTGCGGCCCCACGTATCCCACGATTCCGCACATGCACGGCAGCCTACGATCCGTCAGCCGCCGCAAACGGCCTCCGCGTGCCCGAAATCGGAAATTCCCACCGGTGCACGAAGCACCGGTGGGAACGGAACGCGGTGTGCGTCAGCCGAGCTTTCCGACCTGGGCGGCGACGACGTCCGCCGGGACGTCGAAGTCCTCACCGGTGGCCATGGCGCCCAGGTTGACGGCGCTGAACGAGACCAGGGTGGCTCCCTTGCGCACCACGACGATCTTGTTCGGTGCCTTGACGTCCTCGTCGGCGGCCACGGTCAGGGTGACGGCGGTGCCCTCGTCACCGCCCTCGGGCGCGGCGGACGTCGCGACCTTGACGACCTTCATCTCCTCACCGACCACGGTGGCGGTGTAGCCGCCCGCGCACTTCTCGGCGGCGGTGGTCAGACCCTTCAGGGCCTGTGCGGCGCCGTCACCCTCGTACGAGGCGAGGTTGATCAGCATCTTGTCCACGTCGAGGGCGGCAAGCAGGGCGTCCTCGGGCTTCGTGCCCTCGGAGGGCTTGACGGGGTCGCCCGTCCAGGACCGCTTCACGGTCGCGGCGGGCTCGCCCTGGGCCACACCGGCCTGGGCCTGGGCCAGCGGCAGACAGGCCGCGTCGCCCGTCTTCACCTGGTCCTCGGCGATGTCGTCCGTCGCCGCCGGCTTGGTGGCGACCTTTCCGGCCTTGACGTCCGCCTGCGCGAGCGCGACCTTCTCCAGCTCCGACGCGGTGAGCGCCTTGCCCTCCGGCGCGGCGGAGGCGGTCGGGTCGGCCTTGCCCTTGCCGTCGTCGGCCTTGTCCTCGTCACCGGAGCCACCGCAGGCGGTGACCAGGAGCGCGAGCGCGGCGGCGGAGGCGGCGAGGGCGGTACGACGAACGGAGCTCATTCTCACGCGGTAACTCTTTCTCGAAGGTGTGGGGGAGATCCACAACACACTGCCCCGCACTGTAGACACAGCCGGTACACAGATGATCATCAATTCCCCCACCTGCGACCCCACCGTGATCACCACGTGATGACGGACCGGCCCGGCGTGACACAGCCCACCTGTCGTCCCGTTCAAACTCCGTTAACAATGGACTGTGATCTATCCGGTCTCCTCGATACCCCGGAGCGCCCACCGGCAGCGGTCGGAGGCGACTCCCTACGTCGATCTCACACGCGCCGAATGGAGCGCGCTGCGCGAGAAGACGCCGCTGCCCCTGTCCGCGGCGGAGGTCGAGCAGTTGCGCGGTCTCGGCGACGTCATCGACCTCGACGAGGTACGGGACATCTACCTTCCGCTGTCCCGGCTGCTCAATCTCTACGTCGGTGCCACCGCCGGACTCCGCGCGGCGCTGAACACGTTCCTCGGCGAGCAGGGTTCCCAGTCCGGCACCCCCTTCGTCATAGGGGTCGCCGGTTCCGTCGCCGTCGGCAAGTCCACGGTCGCCCGGCTGCTCCGCGCCCTGCTGTCCCGCTGGCCGGAGCACCCGCGGGTGGAGCTGGTGACGACGGACGGCTTCCTGCTGCCGACCAGGGAACTCCAGGAGCGCGGCCTGATGTCGCGGAAAGGCTTCCCCGAGTCGTACGACCGCCGGGCACTGACCCGTTTCGTCGCCGACATCAAGGCGGGCAAGCGCGAGGTCACCGCGCCCGTCTACTCCCACCTCATCTACGACATCGTGCCCGGCGAGAAGCTCACGGTGCGCCGCCCGGACATCCTGATCGTCGAAGGGCTCAACGTCCTCCAGCCCGCGCTGCCCGGCCAGGACGGCCGCACCCGGGTCGGGCTGGCCGACTACTTCGACTTCAGCGTGTACGTGGATGCCCGCACGGAGGACATCGAGCGCTGGTACCTCAACCGCTTCAAGCGGCTGCGGGAGACCGCGTTCCAGGACCCGTCCTCGTACTTCCGCACGTACACCCAGGTCTCCGAGGAGGAGGCGCTCGACTACGCCCGCACGATGTGGCGCACCATCAACAAGCCGAACCTGGTCGAGAACATCGCCCCGACCCGGGGCCGGGCCACTCTCATCCTGCGCAAGGGCCCCGACCACAAGGTCCAGCGCCTCAGCCTGCGCAAGCTGTGACGGGCGGTCAGGGAGCGGCCTCCCGGTGATCACGGGACGACGGCGTTCGGGAAGCGGCCGTCGGCCCCCACCCCCGCGTCACCGACGACTACGCTGCCGCCATGCTGCACCTGCGCGTGATCGCACCCGCCGACAGGACGGACGACGTGGTCCGCCTGATCGAGGGGACGATCGGCACCACGCACCTGTGTGTGCTGCCGGGCGTCGCCCGCGATCCCGCCGGGGACGTGGTGATGTGCGACGTGGCGCGGGAGGCCGGTGACGATCTGATCGGCGGGCTGCGGCGGCTGGGGCTGGACACGAGCGGTTCCATCTCCGTGGAGAACATCGACCTGTCGCTGTCGAAGCGTGCCGACGAGGCGGAGCATGACGCGCCGGGCGAGAGCGCGGACGCGGTGCTGTGGGAGCACCTGGCCGAGGCCACCCACGAGGAGTCGACGCTCTCGGTCACCTCTCTCGCGTTCCTCACGCTGGCCACCATGATCGCGGCGTGCGGTGTGGTGCTGGACAACGCCGTCCTGATCGTGGGCGCGATGGCGGTGGGGCCGGAGTTCGGGCCGCTGGCCGGCATCTCCACCGCGGCCGTACAGCGTCGGCCCCGTCTCGCGCTGCGCTCGTTGATCGCCCTGCTGGTGGGCTTCGCGGTGGCGATGGCGGTGACGGTGGGGTTCAGCCTCTTCATGGACGCGGTCGGGCTGTTCACGAAGGAACGGCTGGAGGGTGAACGGCCGCAGACCGGCTTCGTGTACGCCCCCGACTGGTTCTCGTTCGTGGTGGCGGTCCTGGCGGGCGCGGCCGGCACGCTCTCGCTGACGTCCGCCAAGTCCGGCGCCCTGGTCGGCGTCGCCATCTCGGTGACGACGGTCCCGGCCGCCGCGAACGCCGCGGTGGCGCTGAGCTACGGCGACACGGTCCAGACCTGGGGATCGACCGAGCAGTTGTTGCTCAACCTGCTTGGCATCACCCTGGCGGGCATCCTCACCCTGCTGGCCCAGAAGCGCTTCTGGGCCGGGCAGCACCGGCGGCTGCGCAAGCGCGCCGGGAGCTGACCGACCGCCTGCCCGGAGCCCTCGCGCGCCCATCCCGATACCCATCGGTAATCAGCCAACTTCGATCAGGAAATCACCGTTTCGGCCACATGAACACCAAATGTTCACAAGCGCCCCTTGAGGTGCGAGGAAAGTGTGGACCGGGACGCCTACCGGTCAGTAGCAAGGATCGAGCCACCCCGTATCCGACCCAGGAATCAAACCTCTTCCCACGGCCGCGGCCGAGGCCCACGCCGAGCGCCTGGCTGCCGAGGCCGAGGAGAAGACGGCCGAGGCGGAGAAGAAGAAGGCCGCCGCCAAACAGGCCGAGGCGGCCGGGCACCGCAAGACCGCCGAGGCCGAGGCGACGAATGCCAAGGACGCCAGGGACAGGGCCGAAGCGGCCGAGGGCACGGCGTCCGACAAACGCGACGCCGCCGTCAAGGCCAAGGACAAGGCCCGCGACCTTCGCGACGACGCCTGGGACGCCGAGCAGAAGGCCGACGCGGCACGCGCCAAGGCCGACGTGAAGGAGGCGTACGCCCAGGCGCACGAGTCCGACAGCAACGCCCAGGAGGCGAGGGCCGCGGCCGACGCGGCAGCCGGGCACGCCGACGACGCCGAGGCCGCCGCGGCCAGGGCCCGCTCCGCGGCCGACGCCGCGACACAGGCGGCGGCAGAGGCCGACGCCGCCGCGACCCGCGCCGAGGCCGCCGCCAAGCGGGCCCGCGCGCACGCGAACGCCGCCCAGGCGGCGAAGCTGAAGGCCGACGCCGCGGTGAAGACCGCGACCAGCGCAGCGGCGGACGCCCTCCAGGCGGCGAAGCACGCCGCGGCCGAGGCCAAGACCGCCGTCGAACTGGCCGACGAGGCGGAACAGGAGGCGAAGCAGGCCTACGTCCACGCCGCGAACGCCGCCGGTTACGCCGCCGACGCCCGTGGCTACGCCAAGGACGCCCGTGACTCCGCCGACGAGGCCGCGCTCGACGCGGCAGCGGCCCGCGCGGCCGCCACGGAGGCCGAGGAGGCCGCCAGAGAAGCCCGGTCGGCGGCCGAACGCGCGGACGCCGCCGCCACCGAGGCGGAGGAGGCCGCGAAGGACGCCCTGAAATACGCGGAGGAGGCCCAGGAGGCGGCGGAGTCCGCCGAACGCAAACAGGCCAACCAGCAGGTCTCCTCGGGCGCCGGCACCGGTATCGGCGGCACCTTCTACGTCGTCGACAAGGTCACCGAGGCCGGACCGGCCAAACAGCTCAACGATTGCGTCTACACGCTCCAGGGCTGCACGGTCACCTACGAGCTGCACCTCGACATCACGGTCAGCTACTACTACTGCCTCAACCCCGACGTCCCCGCGACCGAGAGCGGCTGTCCGAAGCAGGACACGCAGTACCTCGGCACAGAGACGCTGAAGGACCAGACCAACAACTGGACCCACCACTTCACCTTCGAGGAGATCACCAGGATCGGCTGGCAGAACCTCTTCGGGGAAACGGTCGGATCGGTCCTGTACGAGCTGGTGCTGGGTGAGGCCTTCCAGTGCTATCACGGCGACAAGTCCAGCTGTGCCTGGGCCGCCGCGATCCTCGTACCGCCGTCGGTCGCCACCAAGCTCGCCGAGGCCGTCAAGCTCGCCACACGGGCCGAGAAGGCCATCAAGACCGGTGAGGACGCCGCGCAGGTGCTCAAGGACCTGAAGAAGATCTACGGGGAGAAGGGAGCCGCCCAGGTCGGCGACGCCACGAGCGCGGCAGGGATGGGGCTGCGCATTGCACTCGGAGTGGCGGAACGAGCCAAGATCCACCGCGGCGCACTCGATCCGAAGCTCCTGGACAAGCTCAAGGACGCCGGTGTGAAGTTCAACCAGGCGGACACGATCTGGGTGATCCAGTACGCCAAACCCGGTGTGCCCCTCGCCTGGCTCGAGAAGGGCAGCGTCAACGCGGGTCTGACCCACATCATCTTCCGCCACGCGGGAGAGTTCGCGGACGCGGGGGTCCGGGTGGACGACATCCCCGCCCTCGTGAAGACCGCCCTCACCGAAGGCACGAGAGTCGGCACGCAGGGGGCCGGGAGGCCGATCTTCGAGGTCGTCTTCCAGGGCAAAACCCAACGCGTGGCCATCAGCGTGGGCGACAACGGATACGTGATCGGAGCGAACATCGCATGACCCTCGAAGAACCGCGGCACATCCTCGTGCACGCCCGGGGCGAGCCGTCTCCGTTGTACGAGCCGCAGGACGGCGGTGTCCACGACGACCTCGGTGCCTTCACCCGCGGGGTCCCACTGGACGACGGCCGGCTGGGCCTGCCCGGGGACCTGGCCGACGCGCTGCGCTCCTGGTCGCTGTCCCGTCCGGCAGAGGGCTTTACCTCCCGGCCGGACCTGCGTAAGCACGCCGGGCAAGGCCTGGTGATCGCCCAGCGTCTGGCCCGGCGACTCGGACCGTCATGGGTGGTGCGCTACCGGGACGAGCGTCACCGGACGACGACATGGGTGTGCTGGGGCTGTGACCGACTGCACTGGGAACGCGACGAACACAGCGCGCCACCGCACCCCGTCCACATCACGGTCGAGGGCGAGTACAAGTTCGCTCCGCTGCGCTCGGACGGCTTCGGTGACTTCTTTCCCGACGATCCCGCCGCAGCCCTGGACCTGTCCGACGGACTCGTCTCCTCGCTCCGCGCCTGGGCGGACGAGATCGACACCACCTTGAACCTGGACCTTCGGGACCGGGAAGAGGGGAAGTACGACACCGTGTGGCAGCGGCTGTTCCGCCAGGGGATGGAGCTGGCACAACAGGTCGCGCACGAACTCGGCCCCGCCCGGACTGTGACCTACAAGGGCTTGGCCCACGGGGGTCTCGACGCGATGACGTCGGTCACCTGGCAGGGGGACCGGCAGGTCTGATCACGGCTGGAGCCGGCCCGGTGGAGCGGGGGGGGTACCGCCCCGCTCCACCGGGCCGCGTCGGAACACCGCGGGCACCTACCCCAGCGCCGACTTCACCGCATCCGCCAGGCGCCCCGCCACCGAGCGGGCCTGGTCGATGTCCGCGGCCTCGACCATGACGCGGACCAGCGGTTCCGTGCCCGAGGAGCGGAGGAGTACGCGGCCCGTCTCGCCCAGCTCGCGTTCGGCCTCGGTGACGGCGGTGGCGAGTTCCGCGGAGGTCTTCACCCGGGACTTGTCCACATCGGGAACGTTGATGAGCACCTGAGGGAGGCGCTCCATCACCGAGGCCAGGTCCCGCAGCGTACGACCGGTCCCGGCGACCCGCGCCGCGAGCAGCAGCCCCGTGAGCGTCCCGTCGCCGGTCGTCGCGTGGTCGAGGATGATGACGTGGCCGGACTGCTCGCCGCCGAGGGCGTAGTCCTGGTTCTTCATCTCCTCCAGCACGTAGCGGTCGCCGACCGCGGTCTGCACGAGCCGGATCCCCTCGCGCTCCATGGCCAGCTTGAAGCCGAGGTTGGACATCACCGTCGCGACGACGGTGTCGGACCGCAGTGCGGACCGCTCCCGCATCGCCAGCGCCAGCACCGCGAGGATCTGGTCGCCGTCGACCTCCGCACCGGTGTGGTCCACCGCCAGGCACCGGTCGGCGTCGCCGTCGTGCGCGATACCCAGCGCGGCCCCGTGCTCGACGACCGCGGCCTTCAGCAGGTCGAGGTGGGTCGAGCCGCAGCCGTCGTTGATGTTGAGCCCGTCCGGCTCGGCGCCGATGGTGACGATCTCGGCCCCGGCCCGGGTGAACGCCTCCGGCGAGACCTTCGCGGCGGCACCGTGCGCCTCGTCGAGGACGACCTTCAGCCCGTCCAGCCGGTTCGGGAGCACGCCGAGGAGATGGGCGACGTACGTGTCGAGCCCCTCCTCGTAGTCCCGTACGCGGCCGACGCCGGCGCCGGTCGGGCGCTCCCAGGGGGCGCCGGTGCGGTGCTCCTCGTACACGGACTCGATCCGGTTCTCCAGCTCGTCGGCGAGTTTGTGACCGCCGCGGGCGAAGAACTTGATGCCGTTGTCCGGCATGGCGTTGTGGCTCGCGGAGAGCATGACACCGAGGTCGGCGCCGAGCGCACCGGTGAGGTGCGCCACCGCCGGTGTCGGCAGCACTCCGACCCGCAGGACGTCCACGCCCGCGCTCGCGAGGCCCGCCACCACGGCGGCCTCCAGGAACTCCCCGGACGCGCGCGGATCACGTCCGACCACGGCGGTGGGCCGGTGCCCTTCGAACGTGCCCGCCTCGGCCAGCACGTGCGCCGCGGCGACGGACAGGCCGAGCGCCATCTCCGCCGTCAGGTCCGCGTTGGCGACACCGCGCACGCCGTCCGTGCCGAAGAGTCGTCCCACTTGTCCTCCTGAAGAAGCGTCAGTACGAAAAGCCGAACCAGGGGTTCCGCCGAGGCCGAGGCCCTGGGCCCACCCGTACGGCCGACGGTCGCGCCACTGACGAAGCTTGTGCTGTGTTCGACGGTCGCGAGGCGAGTGCGGCTCCGCATCCCGGGCGTTCACCGTGAAGGCAACGCCCGGCCACCCGACCATCAGATCACATTAGCGTTTGAGTGCCTTGTGTCGTTATACGCCCACGGCAGTGAATAAACGAACGCCCCGGCAGCACTGTGGCGTGCCGCCGGGGCGTTCGAAGGACGCGCGAGCGCGGTGTGACTAGCGCTTGCTGTACTGCGGGGCCTTGCGGGCCTTCTTCAGACCGGCCTTCTTGCGCTCGACCGCACGGTCGTCGCGCTTGAGGAAGCCCGCCTTCTTCAGCGCGCCGCGGTTGTTGTCCACGTCCGCCTCGTTCAGCGCACGGGCGACACCGAGACGGAGCGCACCGGCCTGACCGGAGACACCGCCACCCGCGATGCGGGCGATGACGTCGTAGCGGCCTTCGAGCTCGAGCACCTTGAAGGGCTCGTTGACTTCCTGCTGGTGCACCTTGTTCGGGAAGTAGTCCTCGAGGGTGCGACCGTTGATCTTCCACTTGCCGGTGCCCGGGACGATCCGGACGCGGGCGATGGCGTTCTTGCGACGGCCCAGGCCGGCGGCCGGCTGGGGCTCGCCGAAGCGGGAGGCCATGGACTCCGAGGTGTACTCGCCCTCGACGGGCACCTCGGACTCGGTGGTGTAGCTGTCGATGTCAAGCTCTTCGAGCGGCTGCTCGGCAGTGGTCTCGGCCACGATGCTCCTCAGATTCTGTTCAGTCTTAGGGGGTGGCCGGACTTACTGCGCGACCTGGGTGATCTCGAACGGCACCGGCTGCTGGGCAGCGTGCGGGTGCTGGTCGCCCGAGTAGACCTTCAGCTTCGAGAGCATCTGACGGCCCAGGGTGTTCTTGGGGAGCATGCCCTTGACGGCCTTCTCGATGGCCTTCTCGGGGTTCTTGGCGAGCAGCTCGTCGTAGCGGACGGAGCGCAGACCACCCGGGTAACCCGAGTGGCGGTACGCCATCTTCTGGGTCCGCTTGTTGCCGGAGAGGTGCACCTTGTCCGCGTTGATGACGATGACGAAGTCACCGGTGTCGACGTGGGGCGCGTAGATCGGCTTGTGCTTGCCGCGCAGGATGGAGGCCGCTGTGGAGGCCAGACGACCCAGGACGACGTCCTGAGCGTCGATGACGTGCCACTGGCGCGTCACATCGCCGGGCTTGGGGCTGTACGTACGCACGGTTCGTAGCCTTCGCTTCTTCAGTGAATGTGGTCCTGACAAGGTCACCGAAGACGATCACGACAGCCTTGACCGCACCGCGGTGACGCAAACCGCGTGCTGGTCGCTGGTCATCGGTCCGGTGGACCGGTGTAAGGGCCCCTCACGTGAGAATGAGCAAGCCACTACACACAACGAACATGCAGAATACCCATGCTCGGCCAGGCGGGTCAAAACGAGCTCACCACCGGTGGCCTACACCGATTCTACGGCCGTCCCCAGCCCCTCCGGCGCCTCCCGCGCCCCGCGCGCCCTCCGCCACCCCCGCCGCCCCCGTGGTCCCCCTGGCTCCTCCGGGTCGTCCTCCTCCCCCCGCGCACCCCGGACACAGTGGTACGCGACCGTCCCCGCCAGCACACACAGCGTGAACGCGTCCCGGAACGCCCGGCGCTTCCCCGACTCCAGCCACGGCCAGGTCACCCCCGGCAGCTGAGGCACCAGCGCCAGCCAGAACAGCGGCCGCCGGGCGACCGACCCGGCGTACGGCAGACCGGCGATCAGCAGCGGCAGGACGACCAGGAGGTAGTGGTTGTAGGAGGGCCGCGACACCAGGAACGCCGAGAGCATCAGCCCCGCGGACGTCTCGGCGAGCCGCAGCGGCGCGGGCCCCGGCCCCCGCCAGCGCCGGTACGCGCACAGCACCCCCACCGCGGCCGCGAGCAGCGCCAGCGACGTGGCCAGGGCCTCGGGCACACCGAGCCGGGGCAGCACGGCCGCCGGCCCGGCCTCGTACAGCCGCAGAAAGGCGTCGTCGCCGTTCAGCAGGAACGGCAGGGTGCGGGTGAGGAAGCCCGTGGGGTCGGGGAGGAACAGGGCGGCCACCACCGAGGAGACCGCCGGCACCAGGACCACCACGGCCAGCGCCCCCCACCGGCGCGCGAAGAGGAACAGCAGCACCATCGGCGCGAGCAGCGGCTTCACCGCCACCGCCACCCCGATGACCGCGCCCGCCACGACCCATCGGCCGCGGCTCGCCAGCAGCAGACACAGCGGCAGCGCCAGCACGGCCGTCACCGTCCAGTTCCCCAGCCGCACCAGCTGCCCGAACGGCGCGAAGCCGGCCGCGAGGCCCAGCAGCCCGAGGGCGGCGAGCCTGCTGTGCAGCGGCACCCGGTGCAGCCGCAGTGCACAGGCCCAGCCCAGCGCGAGGGAGACGGTCACCGCCACCGGCACCAGCACATCGAGCACGGACCGCGGCAGCAGCGCCTGCGGAACGGCCGCCATGACCGCGCTGGGGAAATACAGGAAATGCCGATCGTCATACGGCGATCCGCCGTCCAGCCAGGTGCGCGCGGCGTCCACGACGATCGCGTTGTCCATGCCTCCGTCCGAGGTCACCAGCACTGTATGGACCGTCAGCGCCCCCAGTACGGCGGCCAGTCCGACCCACAGCCAGCCACTCGCGGGCCGCACCAACCACCCCGAGATGTCGCTTTTGCCCGTCACCATGCGCGCAACGCTAAGCCCTACGACAGCCGTTGAGACGGACCAGCACACCCCGAGCCCCGTCTAAGATGCGCCCCATGAGCTTTGGGCAGGGGGGACCCCCACAGCAGTGGGATCCCTGGAAACCGAATTCCCAGCAGCCGTGGAGCGGTGGCGGGGGCCAGTCACCCGACTGGGCCGCGCTCGCCGACGCCTCCGAGGCCCGCGCCAAGCGGCGCCGGCTGCTGTTCATCGGCGGCGGCGCACTGGCCACCGTCGCGATAGGCACGGCCGTGGCGGTCGCTGTCGTCTCGGCGAACGGCGGCAACCAGGCCTCACCGGCTACCTCGTCCCAACTGCCCGGCGCCTCCGGCATACCGAGCCCCACGGGAACGGTCCCGTCGTTCGCCCCGACGAGCGCGCCGCCTCCGCTGGACCCGAACGACTTCATCGCCAGCGCAGTGAAGGACAAGGCCCCGCTGAGCCCTGACGTCCTCTTCCCCGGCACACAGCTGACCATGGGGAACACGGTGTACAAGAAGGGCCCGACGGCGGACACCAAGAACTGCGCGTCCGCCGCGAAGGCCACGCTCCCCAAGGCGCTCACCGACAACGGCTGCACGCGCCTGATCCGGGTCACCTACACCAAGGACAAGGTGGCCGTGACGGTCGGCGTGGCCGTCTTCGACACCCAGGCGCAGGCGGCCAAGGCGCGGCAGCAGACCGACAACAAGAGCATCGTCAAGTCGCTGTCGGGCGGCGGCGTCAAGGACTTCTGCTCCGGCGCGGTCTGCCGCTCCACCCGCAACCACCTCGGCCGCTACGCCTACTTCACCCTGGCCGGCTTCACCGACGGCAAGAACGTGACGGAGAAGGACACGGCCGTCTTCGCCACGGGCGACGACCTCCAGGAGTTCACGTTCCGTCAGATCCGCCGCAGGGGCGAGGCCCAGGCGTCGGCGGCGGCGAACGAATAGCGCTGCCCCGGCGTCAGCAGCAGCCGGCCGCCGGCAGGGACCGCTTGTTGCGGGCCTCCCTGCTCCGGGCGGCCAGCAGCTCGTCGGCGGGGTAACCGACCTCCTCCAGGGTCAGACCGTGGGGGCGCACCACATGCACGGCCGAGTCCCGGACGCCCGCCGCCAGGACCTTCCCGGGCCAGTCCGGCGGGCGGTGGCCGTCGCCGACGAACAGCAGCGCGCCGATCAGTGAGCGCACCATGTTGTGGCAGAAGGCGTCCGCCCGCACGGTGGCGGTGATGATCCCGTCCTCTCCGCGCTCCAGGCTCAGCTCCTGAAGGGTCCGGATGGTGGTGGCCCCCTCCCGCTTCTTGCAGTACGCGGCGAAGTCGTGCTCCCCCAGCAGCCCGCGCGCGGCCGCGTTCATCGCGTCGACGTCCAGCGGCCAGTCGTGCCAGAGCACATGACCGCGCAGCAGCGGGTCCACTCCCCCGGGGTTGTCGGTGACCCGGTAGGCGTAGCGCCGCCAGATCGCGGAGAACCGCGCGTCGAACCCGGCCGGCGCCTCCCTGAGCGCCCACACCCGTACGTCCCTCGGCAGCCGCCCGGCGAGCCTCTTGAGCAGCTTCGTGTGGTGCTCGGCCCACACCTCCCTGGGCAGATCGACGTGCGCGACCTGACCCCGGGCGTGCACACCGGCGTCGGTACGCCCCGCCACGGTCAGCTCGTACGTCGTCCCCCCGGACCGCGTCACGGTCCGCAGCGCGTCCTCGATCTCCCCCTGCACGGTCCGCCGCCCACCGGCCTGCTTCGCCCACCCGGAGAACCCGGCCCCGTCGTAGGAAAGATCCAGCCGCACCCGCACGTCGTCACTCACACCGAAATCCTCTCACCCACACGAAAGCGGGCCCGCTCCTCAAAAGGAACGGGCCCGCAACAGCGCCCCAAAGGGGCGCGGGGAACTGCGCGACAAGCCACGACGAAGCCGCAGCCGCGATCGTCAGACCCCCGGCAGACGCTTACGCGTCCTTCGACTCCTCAGCCGGGGCGGCCTCCGCAGCCTCGTCCTTGGTCAGGTCCGCCTTCGCCTCAGCGGCCTCAGCGGCTTCCGCGTCCTTCGCCGCACGCTTCGTCGCGGCCTCCGCCTCGCCAGTCGCCTGCTGCGCGACCGTCAGCGCCTCGACCAGCTCGATGACGGCCATGGGCGCGTTGTCGCCACGGCGATTACCGATCTTGGTGATGCGGGTGTAGCCACCGGGACGGTTCTCGTACCGCGGGCCGATCTCGGTGAAGAGCGTGTGGACGATGCTCTTGTCCGTGATCACCTGGAGCACCTGACGGCGGTTGTGAAGGTCGCCCTTCTTCGCCTTGGTGACCAGACGCTCGGCGTACGGACGCAGCTTGCGCGCCTTCGCCTCGGTGGTGGTGATGCGGCCGTGCTCGAACAGCGCCTTCGCGAGGTTCGCGAGAAGCAGCTTCTCGTGCGCGGCGCTGCCGCCCATACGGGCACCCTTGGTGGGCCTGGGCATGGTGTTTCTCCTCAGTGTCTGCCCCGGCCGTATCAGGTACCGGAGTCAGTATCCGAGCAGACGGTCGTCTGTCGGAGATCCGGGGCGCCTTTTCCGGCGCCCCGGAGGGTCCGCGCCCCAAAGGGGCGCGGGGAACTGCGCGGGCAGCCACAACGGGCACTCAGCCGAAAACGAACCGGCCGAGCCCGAGCTCTCAGTACTGCTCGGTCTCCACGAACCCGGCGTCCGCGTCGTCGTCCGCCCCGAAGGCGTCCGCGGCGGCGGTCGGGTCGAATCCGGGCGGGCTGTCCTTGAGGGCCAGGCCCATGCCGGCCAGCTTCGCCTTGACCTCGTCGATCGACTTCGCACCGAAGTTGCGGATGTCGAGCAGGTCCGCCTCGCTGCGCGCGACGAGCTCACCCACGGAGTGGATGCCCTCACGCTTGAGGCAGTTGTACGACCGAACGGTGAGCTCCAGCTCCTCGATCGGCAGCGCCAGATCGGCGGCGAGGGCGGCGTCCGTGGGGGACGGGCCCATGTCGATGCCCTCGGCGTCGATGTTGAGCTCGCGGGCCAGACCGAACAGCTCGACCAGGGTCTTACCGGCCGACGCCATGGCGTCGCGGGGACGCATGGCCTGCTTGGTCTCGACGTCGACGATCAGCTTGTCGAAGTCGGTGCGCTGCTCGACACGGGTCGCCTCGACCTTGTAGGTGACCTTGAGAACCGGCGAGTAGATCGAGTCGACCGGGATGCGCCCGATCTCCTGACCGACCTGCTTGTTCTGCACGGCGGAGACGTAACCGCGGCCGCGCTCGACCGTCAGCTCCATCTCCAGCTTGCCCTTGCCGTTGAGCGTGGCGAGGACGAGGTCGGGGTTGTGCACCTCGACACCGGCCGGCGGGGCGATGTCGGCGGCGGTGACCAGACCCGGACCCTGCTTGCGCAGGTACATCACGACCGGCTCGTCGTGCTCCGAGGAGACGACCAGCTGCTTGATGTTGAGGATCAGGTCGGTGACGTCCTCCTTGACACCCGGCACGGTGGTGAACTCGTGCAGGACGCCGTCGATGCGGATGCTGGTGACAGCGGCACCGGGGATCGACGACAGGAGGGTACGGCGGAGGGAGTTGCCGAGGGTGTAGCCGAAGCCCGGCTCCAGCGGCTCGATCACGAACCGGGAGCGGAATTCGTCGACGACCTCTTCGGTCAATGAGGGACGCTGAGCGATCAGCATGTGTGGATCAGATCCTTCTCTCGTGGACGCCCGCTATTTGACGTCCGACGGAAACCGCACCCGGTGAGAGGCACGGGTACTACAAGGGTACGGGCGATACGGCCCTGACGAGCCGTACCGCCCGGAACCCGGAGCCGAACGAAGCCGGCCGTGCGTCGTCAGACGCGACGGCGCTTCGGCGGACGGCAGCCGTTGTGCGGGGTCGGGGTGACGTCCTGGATGGAGCCGACCTCGAGGCCCGTGGCCTGCAGGGAGCGGATCGCGGTCTCACGACCGGAGCCCGGGCCCTTGACGAACACGTCGACCTTGCGCATGCCGTGCTCCTGGGCGCGGCGGGCAGCCGACTCGGCGGCCATCTGCGCGGCGAACGGCGTGGACTTCCGCGAGCCCTTGAAGCCGACGTGGCCGGCGGAGGCCCAGGAGATCACGTTGCCGGACGGGTCCGTGATCGAGACGATCGTGTTGTTGAACGTGCTCTTGATGTGCGCGTGGCCGTGAGCGACGTTCTTCTTTTCCTTGCGGCGCACCTTCTTGGCAGCGCCCTGACGACCCTTGGGGGGCATCTATAACTCCTACGGGAGGTGGTCGGTCCTGCAGCAAGACCGCTGGATGAGCGTCCGCTGAGGACTACTTCTTGCCCGGCTTCTTCTTGCCGGCGATGGCGCGACGCGGGCCCTTGCGGGTACGCGCGTTGGTGCTGGTGCGCTGACCGCGGACGGGCAGACCACGGCGGTGACGCAGACCCTGGTAGGTGCCGATCTCGACCTTGCGGCGGATGTCGGCCTGGATCTCGCGACGGAGGTCACCCTCGGTCTTGATGTTGTTGTCCACGAACTCACGGATCGCGACGAGCTGCTCCTCGGAGAGGTCGCGAACGCGGGTGTTCGGGTCGACGCCGGTGGCGGCCAGCGTCTGCTGCGAAAGGGTCCGGCCGATGCCGAACACATAGGTGAGGGCGATCTCCACGCGCTTTTCGCGCGGGATGTCAACACCGGAAACGCGTGCCATTCAATGGCTCCAGTTG
The DNA here is from genome assembly GCF_044540255.1 of Streptomyces sp. NPDC086080. NCBI lineage: Bacteria > Bacillati > Actinomycetota > Actinomycetes > Kitasatosporales > Streptomycetaceae > Streptomyces > Streptomyces sp. NPDC086080. Next base: position 175,404 of record NZ_JBITRU010000004.1, on the reverse strand, counting down.
CTTGTCGGAGGTCTTCCACAGGGCCGGATCCCAGCCCGCCGTACGAGGTACGGACCGGGTCCCCGGCCTCCGAGCCGGGGGTGTCGAGCCGTGCGGCTCGGGACCTGCGTATGAACGTGTGTTGCTCGCGTCGCGCGAAGTTCTGCGAAAGTCGCAGAGGGTCGATCGTGCTGCGGTCAGCCCTGGCGCTGCTTGTGGCGCGGGTTGTCGCAGATGACCATGACCCGGCCGTGACGGCGGATCACCCTGCACTTGTCGCAGATCTTCTTGACGCTCGGCTTGACCTTCATGGGTGTGAGGTTCTCCGGGTCAGTGCCATCACCCCGGCGGGCCGGGGAGCGGGCAAGATCTACTTGTACCGGTAGACGATCCGGCCACGCGTCAGGTCGTACGGAGACAGCTCCACCACGACCCGGTCGTCAGGGAGGATGCGGATGTAGTGCATACGCATCTTGCCGCTGATGTGTGCCAGGACCTGGTGGCCGTTCTGGAGCTCGACCTTGAACATGGCGTTCGGAAGAGACTCGACGACAGTGCCCTCGATCTCGATGGCACCTTGCTTCTTGGCCACGCTTCGCCCTTCGAATCGACTACCTTGATCGACTCTGGCGTGCACCGCGTGAGAACACAGTCATTACATGCAGACATGCGGGTGCACAAGAGCCGACGAGTCAGTCTACGTCAGCGCACCCGGAAACACGAATCGAGAAATCCTGCCCCACACCGGAGATCCTTAACCCGGAGACCCCGGCTTCCCGCCTGCGGCCCCCACCGAGGCCCGCCGTCAGCCGAGCGGATCGGGCGCCGCCATGATCCCGTACTCGGCCGGTTCGGCCGTGCCTCCGACCCATCCCCGACGCCACGCTCGCGGGCTCGGCGCCGGAGCGCCTCACAGGCTTCGCGCGGCTGCGCCGGCCTCCGGCCCGCGACCGGCGGACGCCGCCGGTTCCGCCGTCAGCCGAGGGGATCCGGCGCCGCCGTGATCCCGTACTCGGCCAGTTTGGCCTTGCCTCCGTCGGGTGCCGTCAGGACCAGTGGGCCCTGTTCGGTCAGGGCGACGGAGTGCTCCCAGTGGGACGACCACGTGCCGTCGGTGGTGATGACGGTCCAGTCGTCGGAGAGGACCTCGGTCTTCGGGGTGCCCAGGGAGACCATCGGCTCGATGGCGAGGCAGAAGCCGGGAACCAGCTTCGGGCCCTTGCCCCGCTTGCGCTCGACGTAGTTCAGCAGGTGCGGGTCCATGTGCATCTCGGTGCCGATGCCGTGCCCGCCGTAGTCCTGGATGATCCCGTACTTGCCGCCGCCCGGCTTCGGCTGGCGGCGGATGTACGTCTCGATCGCGCGGGAGATGTCGACGAGCCGGTTGCCCTGCTTCATGGCCGCGATGCCGGCCCACATCGACTCCTCGGTCACCCGGGACAGCTCGACCAGTTCCGCGGAGTGGCCGGACCCGACGAAGGCGGTGTAGGCGGCGTCACCGTGCCAGCCGTCGATGATCGCGCCGCAGTCGATGGAGATGATGTCGCCGTCCTTGAGGACGACGTCGTCGGAGGGGATGCCGTGGACGACGACCTCGTTCACCGAGGTGCAGATGGTGGCGGGGAAACCCCCGTAGCCGAGGAAGTTCGGCTTGGCGTCGTGCTCGGCCAGCACCTTGCGGGCGACCTGGTCCAGATCCTTCGTCGAGGCCCCGGGCACGGCGGCCTCACGGGTAGCCGCGTGGATGGCGGCAACGACCAGCCCCGCCTCGCGCATCTTGGCGATCTGCTCAGGGCTCTTGATCTGCACCATGGGGACGACGGCCTTTCTGCGACCAGCGGAGAAGTACGAACGCTTCCAACGATACGGGCCCGCTCCCCCTGCCCCGCGAGCAGTCACACCTATTCCCGGCCACCACCCACCCCCACGCCACTCCCCGCCTCACCACGGGCAGTCGTGGGCCGCTCCCCCGCCTCCGCGGGCAGCCGCGCCCTTCCCGCACCACCCCGCCCCACCGCCGGCAGCCGCACCGCCCCTCCGCGGGCAGTCGTGCCGCAGGGCGGCACGGGTGGGCGCGACGGCACCCCGCAAGCGCCGGGCTGCGCAACACCCCCCGCCCAAGCCACAGCCGCGGCCCCCTGCAAGGGGACCGCGGCTGCAGCCGGACCGCACGACCTACTTACCGCTCCTCAGCGCCTCCAGCGCCCGCTCCGTGACCTCGTCGACCGGCCCCATCGCCGAGATGGTCACCACCAGCCCCTGCGCCCGGTAGTAGTCGATGATCGGCTCGGTCTGCGTGTGGTAGACCTCCAGCCGCGTCCGCACCGTCGACTCCGAGTCGTCGTCCCGCTGGTACAGCTCACCACCGCAGGTGTCACAGACACCCTCCTGCTTCGGCGGGCTGTACGTCGCGTGGAACACGTGCGCGGAGTCGTTGCGACAGACCCGGCGCCCGGCGATGCGCTTGACGACCTCGTCCTCGGGGGCTTCCAGATCGAGCACGGCGTCCAGCTTGATGCCCTCGGTCTGCAGCAGTTCGTCCAGCGCCCCGGCCTGCGACACATTGCGCGGGAAACCGTCCAGCAGGAAGCCGCCCTCGGCGTCGGGCTGCTCCATACGGTCCTTGGCCATGGCGATGGTGACCTCGTCGGGGACGAGATTGCCCGCGTCCATGTACGACTTCGCGAGCTTCCCGAGCTCGGTCTGCCGGCTGATGTTGGCGCGGAACAGGTCGCCCGTGGAAATGTGCGGGATGCGCAGTTTCTCGGCAAGGCGGGTGGCCTGCGTACCCTTACCGGCACCCGGCGGCCCGACGAGGACGATTCGCATCAGCGGAGGAACCCTTCGTAATTGCGCTGCTGGAGCTGGCTCTCGATCTGCTTCACGGTCTCGAGACCGACACCCACGATGATCAGGATGCTGGTCCCGCCGAACGGGAAGTTCTGGTTTGCCCCGAAACCAGCCAACGCCATTGTCGGCACGAGAGAGATCAGGCCCAGATACAGCGAACCCGGCCAGGTGATCCGGTTGAGTACGAAACTCAGGTACTCAGCGGTCGGTCGGCCAGCCCGGATGCCCGGGATGAAGCCACCATACTTCTTCATGTTGTCGGCGACTTCTTCGGGGTTGAAGGTAATGGCCACGTAGAAGAACGCGAAGAAAACGATCAACAGGAAGTACAGGATGATGTGCGGCGTCGCACCGGTGTCCGCCAGGTTCTTGGTGATCCAGGTCGCCCAGCCCGCCTGGGAATTGGAGAACTGGACGATCAGGGCGGGAATGTAGAGCAGCGACGACGCGAAGATGACGGGGATCACACCCGCCTGGTTCACCTTGAGCGGGATGTAGGTGGACGTTCCCCCGTAGGAACGACGGCCGATCATGCGCTTGGCGTACTGCACCGGGATCCGGCGCTGGGCCTGCTCGACGAAGACGACCAGGGCGACCATGACGAAGCCGACGATCATGACGGTGCCGAACTCGATCCAGCCGTCCGCCAGGCTGCCCTGCTCCTTGATGGCCCACAGGGCGGAGGGGAAGGTCGCGGCGATCGAGATGAACATCAGGATCGACATGCCGTTGCCGATACCGCGGTCGGTGATCAGCTCACCGAGCCACATCACGGCGGCCGTACCGGCGGTCATGGTGACGACCATGGTCACGGTCACGAAGATCGACTGGTCCGGGACGATCTGGCCGGCGACGGGGCAGCCCGGGAACAGGGAGCCGCTGCGGGCGGTGGCCACCAGGCCGGTGCCCTGGAGGATGGCGAGCGCGACCGTCAGATAACGGGTGTACTGCGTGATCTTCGCCGTACCGGCCTGGCCCTCCTTCTTCAGGGCTTCCAGACGCGGGATCACGACGGTCAGCAGCTGCAGGATGATGCTCGCGGTGATGTACGGCATGATGCCCAGCGCGAAGATCGTGATCTGGAGCAGCGCGCCGCCGCTGAACATGTTGACCAGACCCAGCAGGCCCTGGCCGGCCTCGGCGTTGTCGATACAGGCCTGGACGTTGCGATAGTCGACACCGGGAATCGGGACGTTCGTACCGATGCGGTACACGACGATGATGCCGAGCGTGAAGAGCAGCTTCTTGCGCAGGTCGGGCGTCTTGAACGCCCGGGCGAACGCGGTGAGCACGGTGCCTCCTGCGACCCCCCGCGCAACTGCGTCAAGGGTGACGGTCTTGAGATTCCGACTAAGGACGATTACGTAACGGTCAACTGCCGCCGTGAGTGCCCCGTATGGGGCTCCCGAGGTCAATGGGCAGCGCAGGCCACCTTACCGGCGACACCGCCCCCCTAGGAACGACCAACCGGGGATACCCCATTTGTGGGGTATCCCCGGTCGGGATCGCTCTACGTCATCGGGACACCTGAGGAACTCAGACGAGCTCGGTGACGGTACCGCCGGCGGCGGTGATCTTCTCCTTGGCGGAGCCGGAGACGGCGTCGACCGTCACCTGCAGCGCCACGGAGATCTCGCCCTGGCCCAGGACCTTGACGAGGCTGTTCTTGCGCACGGCACCCTTGGCGACCAGGTCCTCGACCGTGACCTCTCCACCCTCGGGGTAGAGGGAGGCGAGCTTGTCCAGGTTCACGACCTGGAACTCGGTCTTGAACGGGTTCTTGAAGCCCTTCAGCTTCGGGAGACGCATGTGGAGCGGCATCTGGCCGCCCTCGAAGCGCTCCGGAACCTGGTAACGGGCCTTGGTGCCCTTGGTACCACGACCGGCCGTCTTACCCTTCGACGCCTCACCACGACCGACACGGGTCTTCGCGGTCTTGGCGCCGGGGGCAGGACGGAGGTTGTGGATCTTGAGCGGGTTCTGCTCCGCCATGATCAGTCGACCTCCTCGACCGACACGAGGTGGCGGACGGTGTGCACCATGCCGCGGAACTCGGGGCGGTCCTCCTTGACGACCTGCGTGTTGATGCCCTTGAGACCAAGGGAACGCAGGGTGTCACGGTGGTTCTGCTTGCTGCCGATGTAGGACTTGACCTGCGTAATCCTGAGCTGCGCCATGATTACGCACCCGCCCCGGCACGTGCGCGGAGCAGAGCCGCGGGGGCGACGTCCTCGAGCGGCAGACCACGGCGGGCCGCGATCTCCTCGGGACGCTGCAGGCCCTTGAGGGCCGCCACGGTCGCGTGCACGATGTTGATCTGGTTGTCGGAGCCGAGCGACTTCGACAGCACGTCGTGGATACCGGCGCACTCGAGCACGGCGCGCACCGGACCACCGGCGATCACGCCGGTACCCGGGGACGCGGGCTTGAGCAGCACGACGCCGGCAGCCTTCTCACCCTGAATGGGGTGCGGGATGGTGCCCTGGATGCGGGGGACCTTGAAGAAGTGCTTCTTGGCCTCCTCAACGCCCTTGGCGATGGCGGCCGGCACCTCCTTGGCCTTGCCGTATCCGACACCCACGGTGCCGTCACCGTCGCCCACCACGACCAGCGCGGTGAAGCTGAAGCGACGACCACCCTTCACAACCTTGGCGACGCGGTTGATCGCGACAACGCGCTCAACGTACGCGGTCTTCTCGGCGGCGGATGCGCCACCGTCACGGCCCTTCCGGTCCCGCCGCTCGCCGCCACCGGCACCGCCACCGCGGCGCTGGGGTCCAGCCATTGGAATTACCTCTCTCTGTTTCCGCTAGCTACGGAACCGACTCAGAACTTGAGTCCGGCCTCGCGGGCGGCGTCCGCCAGGGCGGCGATGCGCCCCGCGTACCGGTTGCCACCGCGGTCGAACACGACAGCCTCGACACCGGCGGCCTTGGCGCGCTCCGCGACCAGGGCACCGACCTGCTTGGCCTGCGAGGACTTGTCGGCCTCGCCACCACGGATCGATGCGTCCAGCGTGGACGCCGAAGCCAGCGTGTGGCCCTTCAGGTCGTCGATCACCTGCGCCACGATGTGGCGGTTGGAGCGGGTCACGACCAGGCGCGGACGCTCTGCGGTACCAGAGACATTCTTGCGGATCCTGATGTGACGACGCTTGATAGCGGCACGCTTGTAGGCGTCGCCCTTGAGGATCTTCTGCCCGTATGCCATGGCTTACTTACCCGCCTTTCCGACCTTGCGGCGGATGACTTCGCCCTCGTACTTGACACCCTTGGCCTTGTACGGGTCGGGCTTGCGCAGCTTGCGGATGTTGGCCGCAACCTCGCCGACCTTCTGCTTGTCGATGCCCTCGACCGAGAAGCGGGTGGGGTTCTCGACCTTGAAGGTGATGCCCTCGGGGGCCTCCACCGTGATCGAGTGGCTGTAGCCGAGGGAGAACTCCAGGTTCGAACCCTTGGCGAGCACGCGGTAACCGACACCGCTGATCTCGAGCTTCTTCACGTAACCCTGGGTCACGCCGGTGATCATGTTCGCCACCAGCGTGCGGGACAGGCCGTGCAGGGCCTTGTTCTGACGCTCGTCGTTGGGGCGGGTGACGTTCAGGACGCCGTCCTCACCCTTGGCGATCTCGATCGGCGCCGCGACGGTGTGGGTCAGCGTGCCCTTGGGGCCCTTGACCGAGACCGTCTGGCCGTCGATGGTGACGTCCACGCCGGCGGGAACCGCGATGGGGAGCTTGCCGATGCGCGACATAGCTGTTTCCTCCGTTCCCTTCCGCTACCAGACGTAGGCGAGGACTTCCCCACCCACGCCCTTCTTGCCGGCCTGCTTGTCGGTGAGGAGCCCGTGCGACGTGGAGATGATCGCCACGCCGAGGCCGCCGAGCACCTTCGGCAGGTTGGTGGACTTCGCGTACACCCGGAGACCGGGCTTGGAGATCCGCTTGATGCCCGCGATGGAGCGCTCACGGTTGGGACCGAACTTCAGGTCCAGGACGAGGTTCTTGCCGACCTCGGCGTCCTCGACCTTCCAGCCCGTGATGAAGCCCTCCTGCTGGAGGATCTCCGCGATGTGCGACTTGATCTTCGAGTGCGGCATCGCCACGGTGTCGTGGTACGCCGAGTTCGCGTTCCGCAGACGCGTAAGCATGTCTGCGATCGGATCAGTCATGGTCATGAATTGGCCTTCGGCCTCTCTCGCCGGGGTTTCCTGGTGCGCCATCCCTCTCCCCGATCCGAGACGGGACGGGTGCGGCGCGGTGGACCTACGGCGTAGTAAGCAAACATGAGCGGGCGGCGCCCGCGTGCGTGCGGGCACGGCAGGTGCCCAACCCCACAAGCCTAAGCCATGCGGCGTGGGCCTCCTGCCGTCCCCTTGCTTACCGAGAGCCCTGGGAGTCCGGAATTACCGGGACTACCAGGAGCTCTTGGTCACGCCCGGCAGCTCGCCACGGTGAGCCATCTCACGAAGGCACACGCGGCACAGGCCGAACTTGCGGTACACGGAGTGCGGACGACCGCAGCGCTGGCAGCGGGTGTATCCGCGCACTCCGAACTTGGGCTTGCGAGCAGCCTTCGCGATGAGAGCCTTCTTCGCCATCTCGCTCACGCCTCCTTGAACGGGAAGCCGAGGTGACGGAGAAGGGCGCGGCCCTCTTCGTCGTTGGTCGCCGTGGTCACCACGGTGATGTCCATGCCCCGGGTGCGGTCGATCTTGTCCTGGTCGATCTCGTGGAACATGACCTGCTCCGTGAGACCGAAGGTGTAGTTGCCACGGCCGTCGAACTGCTTGGGGGACAGACCGCGGAAGTCGCGGATGCGCGGGAGCGCGAGCGACAGGGTGCGGTCCAGGAACTCCCACATGCGGTCGCCACGAAGGGTGACGTGGGCACCGATCGGCTGGCCCTCACGCAGCTTGAACTGCGCGATGGACTTACGGGCCTTGGTGACGGCCGGCTTCTGGCCGGTGATCGTGGTGAGGTCGCGGATGGCGCCCTCGATCAGCTTGGAGTCGCGGGCGGCGTCGCCCACACCCATGTTGACCACGATCTTGACGAGGCCGGGAACCTGCATGACGTTCTCGTAGGAGAACTGCTCACGCAGCTTGCCCGCGATCTCCTCGCGGTACTTCGTCTTCAGACGCGGAGTGGTGGTGGTCGTCATCAGATGTCCTCACCCGTCCGCTTGGCAACGCGGATCTTGTTGCCCTCGTCGTCGAAGCGGTAACCGACGCGCGTGACGACCTTGTTGCCGTCCTTCTCCACGACCAGCTGGACGTTGGAGACATGGACGGGGGCCTCGGTGGTCACGATGCCGCCGGCCTGCGAACCGCCTGCGGTCGGGCCGGCCTTGGTGTGCTTCTTGACCCGGTTGACACCCTCGACCAGGACACGCTCCTCGCGCGGGTAAGCGGCAATGACCTTGCCCTGCTTGCCCTTGTCCTTGCCGGTGATGACCTGGACCAGGTCGCCCTTCTTGATCTTCATGCTCACAGCACCTCCGGCGCGAGGGAGATGATCTTCATGAACTTCTTCTCGCGCAGCTCTCGGCCGACCGGGCCGAAGATACGGGTGCCACGAGGGTCGCCGTCGTTCTTCAGAATGACGGCGGCGTTCTCGTCGAAGCGGATGTACGAGCCGTCCGGACGGCGGCGCTCCTTGACGGTGCGAACGATGACCGCCTTGATGACGTCACCCTTCTTCACGTTGCCACCGGGGATCGCGTCCTTGACGGTGGCGACGATGACGTCACCGATGCCCGCGTAGCGGCGACCGGAGCCACCGAGCACACGGATGCAAAGGATTTCCTTCGCCCCCGTGTTGTCGGCGACGCGCAGTCGCGACTCCTGCTGGATCACGTCTATCTCCTGTTTGTCTGCCGGTTCCCCGGGGGCCGTTCATGAGCTTGGGCGAACGGCCCCCGGAGCCTGGCGGAACTGCCCTGCGAGGGATGCCCCGCAGGAACTGACTTGTGGGGGTTCCCTTGCGGGAACCGCCTACTTGGCCTTCTCGAGAATCTCGACGATGCGCCAGTGCTTCGTCGCCGACAGCGGCCGGGTCTCCATCAGGAGGACGCGGTCGCCGACACCGGCGGCGTTCTGCTCGTCGTGGGCCTTGAGCTTGCTCGTGCTGCGGATGACCTTGCCGTACAGCGCGTGCTTCTTGCGGTCCTCGACGGCGACGACGACGGTCTTGTCCATCTTGTCGCTGACGACGATGCCCTCGCGGGTCTTACGGTCGCCCCGGACCTCGGGGTTGGTCTCAGTCACGTTGTTCTCGCTCATCAGGCGTTCTCCACCGTTTCGATGCCCAGCTCACGCTCGCGCATCAGGGTGTAGATCCGCGCGATGTCCTTGCGGACCGCCTTCAGACGGCCATGGTTCTCAAGCTGTCCGGTCGCCGCCTGGAAGCGGAGGTTGAACAGCTCTTCCTTGGCTTCGCGGAGCTTCCCCAGAAGCTCCTCGTCACCCAGCTCGCGCAGCTCGGACGCCTTGGTACCGGCCGACATCACGCTTCACCTGCCTCGCGCTTGACGATCCGGCACTTCATCGGCAGCTTGTGGGCTGCGCGAGTGAGGGCCTCACGGGCGATCTTCTCGTTGGGGTAGGACAGCTCGAACATGACCCGGCCCGGGTGCACGTTCGCGATCCACCACTCCGGCGAACCCTTACCGGAACCCATGCGGGTCTCGGCAGGCTTCTTCGTGAGCGGGCGGTCCGGGTAGATGTTGATCCAGACCTTGCCGCCACGCTTGATGTGGCGGGTCATCGCGATACGGGCCGCCTCGATCTGGCGGTTGGTCACGTACGCCGGCGTGAGGGCCTGAATGCCGTACTCGCCGAACGCGACCGTCGTACCGCCCTTGGCCTGACCGCGGCGCTTCGGGTGGTGCTGCTTGCGGTGCTTGACCCTACGGGGGATCAGCATGTCGGTCAGGCCTCCGTTCCGGTGCTCTCAGCCGGAGCGGCAGCCGGAGCCTCGGCCTTGGGGGCCTCGGCAGCGGGAGCCTGCTGCGGCTTGCGACCGCGACCGCCACGCTCGCCACCGCGGCCACCACGGGCCGGGCGGTCGGCACCGCCACGGGCCGGGCGGTTGCCGGCACGGGCGGCGGCGTTCTCGGCGCGGACCTCGGCGATGTTCTTGACGTCGCCCTTGTAGATCCAGACCTTCACACCGATGCGGCCGAAGGTCGTCTTGGCCTCGAAGAAGCCGTAGTCCACGTTCGCGCGGAGCGTGTGCAGGGGCACACGGCCCTCGCGGTAGAACTCCGAGCGGGACATCTCGGCGCCACCGAGGCGGCCACCGCACTGGATCTTGATGCCCTTGGCGCCGGCCTTCATCGTGCCCTGCATGCTCTTGCGCATGGCACGACGGAAGGAGACGCGGGAGGACAGCTGCTCGGCGACGGCCTGGGCCACCAGCTGAGCGTCCGTCTCCGGGCTCTTGACCTCGAGGATGTTGAGCTGGACCTGCTTGCCCGTGAGCTTCTCGAGGTCACCGCGGATGCGGTCGGCCTCGGCGCCACGGCGGCCGATCACGATGCCCGGACGCGCGGTGTGGATGTCCACACGGACACGGTCACGGGTGCGCTCGATCTCCACCTTCGAGATGCCGGCGCGCTCCATGCCGGACGTCATCATCCGGCGGATGGCGACGTCTTCCTTGACGTAGTCCTTGTACAGCTTGTCGGCGTACCAGCGCGACTTGAAGTCGGTGGTGATGCCGAGCCGGAACCCATGCGGGTTAACCTTCTGGCCCATTACCGGGTTCCTTCCTTGCTGCTGACGACCACGGTGATGTGGCTGGTCCGCTTGCGGATCCGGTAGGCGCGGCCCTGGGCACGCGGACGGAACCGCTTCAGGGTCGGGCCCTCGTCGACGTACGCCTCGGAGATGTAGAGGCTGTCGGCGTCGGTGTGGTCGTAGTTGTGCGCGGCGTTGGCAATGGCGCTGTCCAGCACCTTGCCGACCGGCACGCTCGCGGCCTGCGGGGCGAAACGCAGGACCGCCTGAGCCTCCGTGGCATCCATGCCACGGATGAGGTCCACCACGCGGCGGGCCTTCATGGGCGTGACGCGGATGTACCGCGCCTGGGCCCTGGCTTCCATGGTTGTCCCTTCAGTGTCTGTCATGGTCGATTGCACCCCGCCGACTAGCGGCGCTTCGACTTCCGGTCGTCCTTGACGTGGCCCCGGAAGGTGCGGGTCGGCGAGAACTCGCCGAGCTTGTGGCCGACCATCGACTCGGTGACAAACACCGGAATGTGGGTCTTGCCGTTGTGCACCGCGATCGTGTGGCCGAGCATCGCCGGGACGATCATCGAGCGGCGGGACCAGGTCTTGATGACGTTCTTGGTACCGGCTTCGTTCTGGGCGTCCACCTTCTTGATCAGGTGGTCGTCGACGAAGGGTCCCTTCTTCAAGCTACGAGGCATCTCAACCCGTCCTTAGCGCTTCTTGTTCGTCTTGCGGCGGCGGACGATGTACTTGTTCGACGCCTTCTTGGGCGAACGAGTACGGCCTTCCTTCTTGCCCCACGGGGACACGGGGTGGCGGCCACCGGAGGTCCGGCCCTCACCACCACCGTGCGGGTGGTCGACCGGGTTCATCACGACACCACGGACGGTCGGGCGGACGCCCAGCCACCGCTTACGGCCGGCCTTGCCCCAGTTGATGTTGCTCTGCTCGGCGTTGCCGACCTCGCCGACCGTGGCGCGGCAGCGCTGGTCGACCAGGCGGATCTCTCCGGACGGCATGCGGAGGTGGGCCATCGTGCCCTCCTTCGCGAGCAGCTGCACGGAGGCACCGGCGGAGCGGGCGAACTTGGCACCGCCACCAGGACGGAGCTCGATCGCGTGGATCGTGGTACCGACCGGGATGTTGCGGAGGGCCAGGTTGTTGCCCGGCTTGATGTCGGCCCCGGGACCGTTCTCGACGCGGTCGCCCTGCTGCAGGTTGCGCGGGGCGAGGATGTAGCGCTTCTCGCCGTCCGCGTAGTGCAGCAGCGCGATGCGCGCGGTGCGGTTGGGGTCGTACTCGATGTGCGCGACCTTCGCCGGCACGCCGTCCTTGTCGTGACGACGGAAGTCGATCACGCGGAAGGCGCGCTTGTGGCCACCGCCCTGGTGGCGGACGGTCACACGACCGGAATTGTTACGGCCGCCCTTGCTGTGCAGGGGACGGACCAGCGACTTCTCCGGCGTGGACCGCGTGACCTCGACGAAGTCGGCGACGCTGGAGCCACGACGGCCCGGAGTCGTCGGCTTGTACTTGCGGATACCCATTTCTCAGTCCTCGTCCGATATCGGACGATCCTGACCGCTTACGCGGTCGGACCGCCGAAGATGTCGATACGGTCGCCCTCGGCGAGGGTCACGATCGCGCGCTTGGTCGCCGCACGCTGGCCGAAGCCGGTGCGGGTCCGCTTGCGCTTGCCGATGCGGTTGATCGTGTTGACCCCGGTGACCTTGACCTCGAAGACCGCCTGGACGGCCTGCTTGATCTGGGTCTTGTTCGCGTTGGGGTCGACGAGGAACGTGTACTTGTTCTCGTCGATCAGCGCGTAGCTCTTCTCCGACACGACCGGCTTGAGCAGGACGTCACGGGGATCCGTGTACGCCTTGCTGGCCGGGGTGACGACGGTGTTCTTGCCTTCGGCCTCGTGGCGGCGCGCCTTGGCGACGCGACGGGCCTTGGCCGCCTTGGCGGCCTTCGAGGCGATCGAGGGGTGACGGGCAGCCATCAGACCTCGCTCCCTTCGTTGTCGTTGGCCTTGTTCGGGCCGGCGACGAAGGACTCGAAAGCGGCCTGGGTGAAGACCACATCGTCCGAGACGAGAACGTCGTACGTGTTCAGCTGGCCCGGCTCCAGAATGTGGATCTGGGGCAGGTTGCGGGCGGACAGCCACGCGGCCTCGTCGGCGCGCTCGACGACCAGGAGCAGGTTCTTGCGCTCCGAGATCTTGCCGAACAGCGTCCTGGCGGCCTTCGTGGAGGGCGTCTCACCCTCGATCACGCCGGTGACGACGTGAATGCGGTTGTGGCGGGCCCGGTCGGTGAGGGCGTGGCGCAGGGCCGCGGCCTTCATCTTCTTCGGGGTCCGCTGCGAGTAGTCGCGCGGCTGCGGGCCGTGGACGACGCCACCGCCGGCGAACTGCGGGGCGCGGGTCGAACCCTGACGGGCGCGGCCGGTGCCCTTCTGGCGGTACGGCTTGCGGCCGCCACCACGGACTTCACCGCGACGCTTGGTCTTGTGCGTGCCCTGGCGGGCAGCGGCGTTCTGCGCGACGACGACCTGGTGGATCAGCGGGATGCTGATCTTCTCCACGCCGAAGATCTCCGCGGGGAGCTCGACGCTTCCGGTCTTCTCGCCGGCAGGCGAAAGGATGTCAACAGTGCTCATCGGTTACCTCAGGCCCCCTTGGCCGCGGTGCGGACCAGGACGAGGCCGCCGTTCGGACCGGGAACCGCGCCCTTGATGAGCAGCAGACCCTTCTCCGCGTCAACGGCGTGGACGGTCAGGTTCTGGGTGGTGACCCGCTCGTTGCCCATGCGACCCGCCATGCGGAGGCCCTTGAACACGCGGCCCGGGGTGGCACAGCCACCGATGGAGCCCGGCGAGCGGTGCTTGCGCTGGGTGCCGTGACCGGCGCCGAGGCCCTTGAAGTTGTGACGCTTCATGACACCGGCGAAGCCCTTGCCCTTGCTCTTGCCGGTGACGTCGACCTTCACACCGGACTCGAAGACCTCGGCGGTGACTTCCTGGCCCAGCGTGTACTCGGAGGCGTCCGCGGTGCGGATCTCGACGAGGTGACGACGGGGGGTGACGTCGGCCTTGGCGAAGTGGCCCTTGAGGGGCTTGTTCACCTTGCGCGGGTCGATCTCGCCGAAGGCGATCTGGACCGACTCGTAGCCGTCGACATCGTTCGTACGGACCTGGGTGACGACGTTCGGGCCGGCCTTGACGACGGTGACCGGAACAACACGGTTGTTCTCGTCCCACACCTGCGTCATGCCGAGCTTCTCGCCCAGGATGCCCTTGATCTGCTTTGCCATCTCTTCAGATCACCGGCCTCAGAGCTTGATCTCGATGTCGACACCGGCCGGGAGGTCGAGTCGCATCAGAGAGTCAACGGTCTTGGGGGTCGGGTCGAGGATGTCGATCAGGCGCTTGTGCGTGCGCATCTCGAAGTGCTCGCGCGAGTCCTTGTACTTGTGCGGCGACTTGATGACGCAGTACACGTTCTTCTCAGTGGGCAGCGGCACCGGGCCTGCGACCGACGCACCAGTACGCGTCACCGTCTCGACGATCTTCTTCGCCGAAGAGTCGATGACCTCGTGGTCGTAGGCCTTGAGCCGGATGCGGATCTTCTGTCCCGCCATGGCTACTCCGTAGTCCTGTCTCTCTTTACGCTCTGGAGCCCGGTGCTCCACACTCTCGTCTCCGACCCACGCGGTCGGGCGTGTCGCACTCCCACTGACATGAATGTCCCTCGTTCGAACATCCCTGCGGGATTGACACGGCCCTACCAGAACCGCGGACCGGGGGCGAAAGGCCCACCGGGCGCCTGGCCGGCGTCGCACATACGCTTCCCGGAAGATTCCCGTACGTCCGCCCCTGATCAGGGGCGACGAGTACTGTGGGACTCGCTTCCGGCCCTCCCGGCGGGAGGCGCGCAGCATCAACACTCGACCGAGCAACTTGAACAGTTTGCCACACCGGCCGGGGGCCTGGCCAATCGAGCGGAAGACAGTACCCCGCGAGTGGCGTGGATCAAACGCGGGCGCTCCGGATCGGCGCCGGACGTCCGGATGGTCCGTCGCTCCGCGATCATGAGCGCCATGTCGTATACCTCACGGCGCAGTGTCCTCGCCGTTCTCGCCGCCTCCACCGCGTCCCTCCCGCTGGTCGGCACGGCCGCCTCTCCCGCGCGGGCCGCCGGCACATCCGCACCGTTCGCGGCTCCAGCGGCTCCCGCAGCTCCCGCAGCACCGGATCCCTCCCTCTCGTCCGTGACGACGGCACCCCTGGACGCCGCTCACTTCCTCCGCGAGACCCTGCGCTCACCGCTCACCGCGACGGTCCTCCCGGGCACCCCGGCCCGTACGGAGGTCACCTCGGAGGGCAGACGCGTCGCCCTCCTGACGCACGGCGCGCGCACCGTGCTGCTGCCCGGCCCGGAGCGGACGTTCACGGAGAACAAGAGACCTTTCGCGGACGACTTCGAGCGCACCCTGCCCGACCTGTCCCGGCCCGCGGAGAAGCGCTCCTTCTGGGGCAGTTCCCCCGGCGGCGGCGTCTGGTCCACTCTCGGCCCCGTCGACACCGACTACTCGGTCGTGCCGGGCACCGGCGTCATCGAACTCACCACCGACTACGCCAGCCGGCACGCGAGCATCCGCGACAACGCGCTCACCGACATCGACGTCCGCTCCGTCGCCCGCTTCGACAAGGTGCCCACCGGGGAGGCCTGCTCCTACGCACTGTCCTTCGGCTACCAGGACACCCGCAACAACTACCGGGCCCGGCTGTCCTTCCTCACCTCCGGCGCGGTGCAACTGCGGGTGGAGAAGGAGGTCGACGACACGGTCACGCAGCTGGTCCCGGCCCGCACGGTCGCCACGTCCGTGCCCGCGGGCACGGACTGGACGATCCGGGTGCGCCGCGAGGGGACCAGGATCCGGGCCAAGGCCTGGGCGTCCGCCGCACCGGAGCCCGCCGGATGGGCGGCCGACGTCACCGACTCGACCTTCGGCGCGGGGCGGGTCGGCCTGCGCGCGCTGGCCAACCGCGGCTGCACCAACCTGCCGATGAGACTCCTGGTCAGCCGTTTCCAGCTGGACGCCGGCAGGTGGGCCGAACCGCCGACGGTCACCCATGGGGACTGGGTGCGGGTGCTGCCCGAGCCCTTCGACGGGATCTGGACGCCGGAGCTGGAGAGCACCGTCCGCGCCTGGTCCGGCTCCACCGCGCCGGACGTCCTCGCCTACGCGGCCATGTTCCTCCCCGGTGCTCCCGCCGTGGTCTGCGGCTCCGGGCCGGCCGAGGGCAGGAAGGTTCTGGGCAGGGCGGGGTACGGCTACCTGGACCCGCGGGGAAACCGCTACGAGGGTGCCGACTTCCACGAGTACATGGACATCGGCTGGACCTTCCCCGACGGCACCCACACGGACCGTTCGAGCAAGCAGGCGGGCAACCTCGACTGCTCCGGCTACACACGCATGGTGTACGGCTACCACATGGGGGTGCCGATGGCCGCGGGTGAGGACACCTCCGGCACCCGGATACCCCGGCGTTCCCGCGACATGGCCGACCATGCCCCGGGGGTGCGCATCGCCCGCACCGACGGGGTCAACCCGCCCTCCGCCGAGCAGCTGCAGCCGGGTGACCTCGTGCTGTTCAACGCGGACTCGGGCGACGACAACGTCATGGCCACGGCGGACCACGTCGGCATCCACCTCGGCACGGACACGGCCGGCAGGCGCCGCTTCCTCTCCAGCCGCAAGACGGTCAACGGCCCCACCATGTCCGACCTGGGAGGCGCCTCACTCCTCGACGGGACGGGCACCTACGCCCGGACCCTGCACACGGTGCACCGCCTCTGATCCCCTGCCGAAGGTGCCGAAGACCGCGCGGTGATCACCCGTTCTTGGCGACCGTGAGAATGACCGCCGCGTCCTCCAGGGCCTCCAGGCCGTGACGGGCCGGAGGGATGACAATGAGGTCGCCGGTGCGGCCCTCCCACTCGGTCTCGCCGCTGGTGAGGCGGACGCGGCCGCGCAGCACCAGCAGGGTGGCCTCGCCGGGGCTGTCGTGGTCGGCGAGGCTCGTGCCTGCGGTCAGGGCGAGGAGGGTCTGGCGCAGGGTGTGTTCGTGGCCGCCGTAGACGGTGGTGGCGCTGCGGCCGCTGGACGTGGCGGCGGCACGTTCGAGGTGTTCGCGGGCGAGGGCGTCGAGGGAGAGCTTCTGCATGGCTCCCAGTGTTCCCACCCCCGCCTCGCGCTCACCAGGGCCATGCGGGGCAGATCGTAACGTCCACCACCTCCACCCGGACGGCCGTGTCGCGGCCCTGCCCTCCCGCGATAATGGCGCCGTGCCGTCGACACCGCTGCCGCTGACCCCGGAGCCCATCACGCCCGACCCTCCGGAGGCGATCGCGCGCCCGCTGCTCACCCAGTCCTGGCTCGACCTGACGTTCGTGCACTGGGCGGTGGACCCGGCCGACGTGGCCGGTCTGCTGCCGCCGGGCACGGTGCCCGACACGCTGGACGGGGTCACGTACGTCGGTCTGGTCGCGTTCCGGATGCACCGGGTGGGCTGGCTGCGCCTGCCCGGGGTCCCCTATCTCGGCAACTTCCCGGAGACCAACGTCCGCCTCTACTCGGTGGACGCGCACGGGCGGCGCGGGGTCGTCTTCCTGTCCCTGGACGCCTCCCGGCTGATCCCGGTGGCGGTCGGCCGCCTCGGGTTCCGGATGCCGTACCTCTGGTCCCGGATGAGCGTCGAGCACCTCGACGGCGGCACGGTGCGGTACGACAGCTCCCGCCGCTGGCCAGGGCCGCGCGGGGCCGGCAGCTGGCTCACCGTGCGCAGGGGCGAGGCGATCGGGGAGCCGACCGAACTGGAGCACTTCCTCACCGCGCGCTGGGGCATGCACGGCGCGTTCTTCGGGCGGTCGATGTACTTGCCCAACGCGCATCCGCGCTGGCCGCTGTACCGGGCCGAGCTGGTGGAGTGCGAGGAGGACCTGATCACCGCGGCCGGGCTGCCGAGGCCGGCCGGGGAGCCGGTGAGCGTGCTGTACTCACCGGGCGTCCCCGCCCGTTTCGGGAGGCCGGCCCGTCCGGCCGGCATCCCCACTCCGTGACAGGCGACGGCGAGCGCGTCAGATGACGCCCTGCGCGAGCATCGCGTCCGCCACCCGCTCGAAGCCGGCGATGTTCGCGCCGGTCACGTAGTCGCCGGGGGCGCCGTAACGCTCGGCGGTCTCGGCGCAGGTGGTGTGGATGTCGGTCATGATGCGGGCCAGCTCCTGCTCCACCTGGTCGGCCTTCCACGTGGTGCGCGAGGCGTTCTGGGTCATCTCCAGCGCGCTGACCGCGACACCGCCCGCGTTGGCCGCCTTACCGGGGCCGAAGGCGACACCGGCCCGCTGGAAGAGCTGTACGGCCTCCGGCGTGGTGGGCATGTTGGCGCCCTCGGAGACCGCCTTCACGCCGTTGCTGATCAGGGTGGCGGCGTCGTCCGCGTTCAGTTCGTTCTGCGTGGCCGACGGCAGCGCGACGTCCGCCGGGACCTCCCACACCCGCCCGCCGGGCACGAACCGGGCGGAGCCGCCCCGGCGCTCGGCGTAGTCGTTCACCCGGCCGCGCTCGACCTCCTTGATCTGGCGCAGCAGCTCCAGGTCGATGCCCTTCTCGTCGACGACATAGCCGCTGGAGTCGGAGCAGGTCACGGGGTTGGCGCCGAGGGCGGCCAGCTTCTGGATGGTGTAGATGGCCACGTTGCCGGAGCCGGAGACGACCGCGGTCTGCCCCTCCAGGTCCTCGCCGCGTGCGCGCAGCATGGCCTCGGCGAACAGCACGTTGCCGTACCCGGTCGCCTCCGGACGGATCAGCGAGCCGCCCCAGCCGGCGCTCTTGCCGGTCAGGACGCCGCCCTCCCAGCGGTTGGTGATCCGCCGGTAGTGCCCGAACAGGTAGCCGATCTCGCGGGCACCGACGCCGATGTCACCGGCCGGGATGTCGGTGTACTCACCGATGTGCCGGTACAGCTCGGTCATGAAGGACTGGCAGAAACGCATGACCTCGGCGTCGCTGCGGCCCTGCGGGTCGAAGTCGCTGCCGCCCTTGCCGCCGCCGATGCCGAGCCCGGTGAGCGCGTTCTTGAAGATCTGCTCGAAGCCGAGGAACTTGATGATCCCGAGGTTCACCGAGGGGTGGAAGCGCAGACCGCCCTTGTAGGGGCCGAGGGCGCTGTTGAACTCGATCCGGAAACCCCGGTTCACGTGCACCTGGCCGGCGTCGTCCTGCCACGGAACCCGGAACATGATCTGCCGCTCCGGCTCGACGAGCCGCTCAACGAGTCCGGGCACCGCGTACTCGGGCCGGGCGGTCAGCACCGGAGCCAGCGTCTCCAGCACCTCACGCGCGGCCTGGTGGAACTCGGGCTCGGACGGGTTACGGCGCTCCACCTCGGCACGCAGCCGGGCAAGCGAGATCTTGGGGTCGGGGCGTGAGGTCACGGGGTCCCTTTCTGGCACGGCGGACACCGGTGCGAGGACCGGTGAAGGGCGCTCGGCGCCGTTGCCGACCGCGGGACAGCGGCCACCCCGTTTGTATACGACAGGTCGGCCGACCCTCCCAGTGTTACTCCTGTGTTAACTGGATACCAAGAGCCGGGCCGGAATGTCCGCTATCTGGACAGCGCGCACGGAGTACGGATGCGCCCTGGGTCTGTGGACCATCTTCAGGCATACCAGCCCACACCCTCCCAACGCCGGGGCGACACGACGGACGATCACACGTTCGCCCGTCACCCGCCAGGGACGGCTCCGACCCCGGCGGGCACTGGTTGATATACGATTGACAGCGATATATACAGCCGGTTGTGGGAGGCCTCATGTCCAGGACCCTGGTCGACATCGACGACGACAAACTGGCCTTCGCCCAGCGACAGCTCGGCACCAGGACCAAGCGGGAGACCATCGATCGCGCGCTGACCATAGCGTCCGCCATCAGCGCCGATGACCGGGCACGTGCCCTTCGCTGGCTACAGGAGAACGCCGACTCGTTCCTCGACTTCGACGTCCTCGCCGAACGCGAACAGGCGGGCCTGTGACCTACCTGGCCGACACCTCCGCCGTGTGGCGGCTGCTGCGCGGGCAACTCGGCGCTCCCTGGCCCAGCCGTGTGGCACGAGGGCTGGTAGCCATCTGCCCGCCCGTCGGGGCCGAACTGATACCCGGCCTTCGCTCCGACCGAGACTACGACCCCTTCTTCACGGTGCTCGCCCAGACCTTCGGCTGGGTGCCGGCACTCGACGATCCCTGGTCGAAGATCGTGGAGGTGCAGCGGGACTTGGCGAGGATCGGCCATCACCGTGGCCCTTCCCCCCTGGACATCCTGATCGCCCTCACCGCCGAGCACCACCGCCTGACCGTTCTCCACGTCGACGACGACTTCGCGGCCATCGCCAAGGTGAGGCCGGACATCGCCATGATCCGGGGCGAGGCACGGAGCAACTGATCGCGGGACGCCACAGCGCCCCGGGTCCCGCCACGACCAGGCGCGTGGCCGGACCCGCCGCTGCGGAAATCGATTCCGGGGCTGGGCCGTGCACAGCCGACCGATCGCGGTGTTGGACACCATTGATGCGGGACGTGTCCTGAAGCCGCACGTCAGCGCACCCCGCTCCCGGTGACGACCAGGCGCGGGGCGCATGCAGTTGGGGCGTCAGCGTTCCAGCGCGTACGTCACGAAGCTCGCCCACACGCCCGGCGTGAGCGTAAGCCGAGGACCTGCTACGTCCTTGGAGTCGCGGACGTGGACGGTGCGGGGTGCTATCGCGATCTCCACGCAGGAGTCGCCCTCGGGGCCATCGCTGTAGCTGCTCTTGAACCATGCCAGTTCGGAGGCATCACCGGCAGCGGTCTCGCGGATCATTCTTCTCCCAGCAGTTGCTCGATGAAGGCCAGGGACTCCCTCGGGCAGAGGGCCTGAGCCCGAATAGTGCTGTACCGCAGCTCAAGGATGCGTAGCTGCTTCAGTTCAGAGGTCGGGCGACCGTTGAAGGCTCCATCGGAGCGCCCTACCGCCGTACCATCCCCGAACTTCATCACCTCGATCTTGCCGCTCAGCCCAGGATGTTCCCCCGCGCTCGTCGGCATCACCTGGAGGGTGACGTTGCGCCGATGTGCCAACTCCAGCAAGTGTTCCAGTTGCTGACGCCACACCATTGTGCCCCCCACCCGTCGGCGCAGCGCCACCTCTTCCTGGACGAAGCTGAGCATCGGTGCCGGGCTCCGCTCGAAGATCGATTTACGTGCCGTCCGCGCGGCCACCAGCTCATCCAACTCGTCCTCGGAGTAAGCGGTCTGGGCCACCTCGAACAAGGCCCGCGCATGCTCCGGCGTCTGCAACAACCCATGGATGCTGAGCCCGACGTACACACCCAGCTCGACCGCCTTGGCCTCCAGTTCCGCCAGCGCCCGCACGCTCTTCGGATACCGGACCCTCTTCACGTCCTCCCAAGCCGCCGAGAGCAACCCACCGGCCCCCAACACCTCATCCGCCTTGTCCAGATACTCCCGCTGAGGGATCCGCTTCCCGCTCTCGACCTTGTAGACCAGGTCCTCCCCGTACCCGATCGCCGCCCCGAACTGACCGACTCGCATCCCCGCCGCCTCGCGCCGCAGCTTCAACTGCCGCCCCACCGTGGTGATGACCGCGACGCCCCACTCGTCGTCCGGATCCACCTCCCACCCCGGCTCGTCCGCCTCGCCCTTGAGCCGTACCGCCTCACCGTCCACCGACATGCCGCACCCTCCGTCGTCCCGCGCCGTACCGCGGCGCCCCACCCGTACCAACCACCCCGACGGCCCGGACAGCACCGGACAGCCGGCGGACAGTCACCACGCGCAGGGAGATCCGCCACCACTCACGCTAGATCGCGACAGAACCACCAGTGAGAGAAATGCATAATTCATACTTTTACGCATCAAATCACGCTGGACACCCAGAGGGGCAGCACCCTCAGACTGCTTCAAAATTGAATTTAATTACCCACTCCGAAACCAAGGGAATGAGAGCATCGACACCCCATTCGCGAAAGCTCAAAAGAAACTCAAGCGGTAACGAGTGGATAACAGGACCGGGCAGATACCCTCCGATTCATGCCGAAGCATGATCTGATCACGATCGATAAGCCGGTCGGGTTGACCAGCCCCCGGCTGCACGAAATTCCTGCTTGGGGGAAAAATGAAGCGCGCCGCATTTGCAGTCATTGCCGTGTGTGCCGTTACTGTCGTGACTCCGGGAGTCGCCTTCGCGGATTCTCCGCAACCCGCACCGTTGAATGTTTGCGATGGAGGATGGAAAACCGACATTTACGCCCAGTCGAAGAAGCACCTGGGCAAGGGACCGATTTACAAGGACGGCCCTGGGGGGACCATGGTTCTGACGCGGGTGAAGGCTGGATCCGTGGCGACCAAGATCACGGCCGGCGGAGGAGTGTCCGTCAGCGGCATCGTGGCCGAGGCGAAGGTCGAGGTAAGCGGCGAGTCGGTCAAGGAAGTGTCCTGGGAGACGCAGCACCAGTACCGGCGCAACATAAGCCGCAACAAGTACGGCAACGCACAGTTCGGCTCATGGGGTCACCACGTCAAGTGGCAGAAGTACTACCAGCTGCCCAACTGCAAGAAGACCCAGATCTCGTACGGGGAGGCTGACATCGCCAACAAGACCGTCGGGTTCAAGTACTGGGAAACGAGTTCCTGATGCGATCCAGTCGTGCGGCCTTCGCCGCGGCAGCCGTCCTGTGCGGATTGCTGACCTCCTGCACGATTGATGACGGCTCGGACAAGCCCAACGTTCCGGACCCGTCCTCGTCGAGCGTCGCGCCACCTCCCCAGGAACCGCTGACAGCGCCCGAGGTGGACGCCGGATACAGGGAAATCCTCTCCGAGGGCCCTCATCGCGGTGTCCAGCAATTCGGCACGATCGAACTGCCGAAGGGAGAATCCTGGATCAAGGTGAACTGCATTTCACGTGCGAAGCCGGTTGATCTCGAAATCTCCCTCGAAGGCATCGGAGGGTTCTCCCTCGGTTGTTCCGGGGTGGAGGTGGAGAAAAACGCGAACCAGATGAATCTGACGTCGGCGCGAAGGCTCCACTTCACCGTGGTGACGGAGGATTCCGTTCGCTGGTACGTCAGTATCCAAGTTCCCGAGAGCACGGGCAGCGGAACCGACATCCCCAGCCGCTGAGTGGCAGCCGCACAGAAGGCTCGGTACAGACCCCGAGCCCTCTTCGCTCCCCTGCACCGACAACGCCGCATCAGGCCCGTAGGCGGAGTACTGTGCCGCGCGCCCGGTAGGGGCCCGACGGCGACAGGGCCAGGGGCGGTCCCGCGCAGGCGCGTCGGCCGGGGGGTGGCTATCGTGGCGGTCCACGACACTTTGCAGATCAACTCCCGCGCGGGACAAGGGGACTCACGGTGAATCAGCAGAACCCCGGTGTGGAAGCTCCCCTACGGATCGACACCAGCAAGCCGCATCCCGCGCGGATGTACGACTGGTTCCTCGGCGGCAAGGACAACTACCCGGTGGACGAGGAGCTGGGCCGGCAGCTGGTGGGGTTCGCGCCGGTCATCCCCGTCATGGCGCGGATGAACCGGGCGTTCATGCAGCGCGCCACGCGCTGGGTGGCCGGCCAGGGAGTGCGGCAGTTCCTCGACATCGGGACGGGCATTCCGACGGAGCCGAACCTGCACCAGGTGGCGCAGGACGTCGCCGCCGACGCGCGGATCGTGTACTGCGACAACGACCCGATCGTCCTGGTCCACGCCGAGGCGCTGCTGCGGGGGACCCCCGAGGGCGTCGTCGACTATGTGCAGGCGGATGCCCGCGACACCGCCGCGATCGTCGAACAGGCCCGCAAGACGCTGGACTTCGAGCGGCCCGTCGCGCTGTCACTGATCGCGCTGCTGCACTTCATCAGCGACGAGGACGGGGCGTACGAGCTGGTGGAGCGGCTGAAGAGCGAGCTGGCGCCGGGCAGTTACCTCGTCATGTCCCACCTCACGCCCGACTTCCATCCGGAGGAGGCGTCGAAGAAGGTGGTCGACCTCTACCGGGCGGGCGGGCTCACCATGGACATGCGCAGCCGGGACCGGTTCGCCCGGTTCTTCGAAGGGCTTGAGGTCGTCGACCCCGGCATGGTGGCGGCGGAGGAGTGGCATCCCGAGCTCGGTGAGCCGGTGCCGGGGCAGGAGGGCGTCCTCAGCGGCGCCTATGTGGCGGTGGCCCGCAAGGCCTGAGCCCGTGCGGAGTCGTGCGGAGTCGTGCGGAGTCGTGCGGAGTCGTGCGGAGTGGGGCGACGGGGCCGCCCGGAGCGGCCCCGTCCGGCCCTCTCAGCCCTTCCCGTGCCCGTGGCGCTTGCCGCGCCTCTCGCAGTCCTCCTCGCGGGCCGCGTCCCTCAGCGTGTCCCGCAGGGCGTAGAAGGCGGGCTTGCGCTCGTACGTGTCGGTCATGACGTTCGCGTACCCCTCCCCCTCGAAGAACACCGGGACCCACGAGTACTTGTCGGTGAAGCCCCAGATGGTGAACGAGTTGCAGCCGTCGACGGCCAGGCACGCCTCCAGCATCCGCTGGTAGTAGTCGGCCTGCTTCCGCTGCTGCTCCTCGGTCGGCTCGCCGCTCTCCGGCAGGTCCATACGGACGTCCAGCTCGGTGACCGCGGTCTCCAGGCCGAGCGCGTCGAAGCGGCTCAGGTTGTCCTTCAGGTCGCCCGGGAAGCCGTACCGCGTGCTCAGATGTCCCTGTACGGAGAAGCCGTCCACGGGCACACCCTGTTCGAGCAGGTCCTGGACGAGGGCGTAGTAGGCGTCACTCTTGGCGTTGACGCTCTCGACGTTGTAGTCGTTGAAGAAGAGTGTGGCCTTCGGGTCGGCCTGGTGCGCCCAGCGGAAGGCGTCGGCGACGATGCCCGGTCCCAGTTCGCGGATCCAGATGTTGTCCTGGGTGCGCAGGTTGCCCTGGTCGTCGAAGATCTCGTTGGCGACGTCCCACTGCTGGATCCGGCCGGCGTAACGGCCGACGACGGTGGTGATGTGCTCACGCAGGATGGCGCGCAGCTCCGCCTTGGAGAAGTCGCCCTGCTCCAGCCACGCCGGGTTCTGGCTGTGCCACAGGAGGGTGTGGCCGCGTACGACCTGCCGGTTGCGCTCGGCGAACCTGACGATGGCGTCGGCCTGCCCGAAGTCGTAGCGGTCGCGCTCGGGGTGGATGTATTCCCACTTCATCTGGTTCTCGGCGGAGACCGAGCTGAACTGGCGCGCCAGGACCTTCCGGTACTCCTTGTCGTACGTGAAGGGGTCCGGGTAGTCCTGCTCCAGGTGGTGGCCGCCGCCGGCGACGGCGGTGCCCACGACGAAGTCCTTGGGGGCGGCCTCACGCAGCCGGTCGAACTTGGCGTGGGAGTGCGGGGCGGCCGTGCGGCCGTCCGACGGACCGGCGTTCGCGGAACCCGCCACGAGCGGCAGGGTCAGGGCGGCGGTGGCGAGGGCCACGGTGGCGAAACGAATGGATCTCATGCGGGGAGTCTCATTCCCATCGTCGTTCTCGAATGTTTCGAAGTCGACTTCGAAACATTAGGGATGGGCGGACGCTATGGGCTGACCGAACGGTGCGTCAATACCCGTGCACGGGTGAGTACCTGAACGGTCGTCCGCATGCCGACGTGCCTCGCCCCCGGCGCGAACCGGGGGCGAGGCACGGGCAGAGGCACGGGCGGCGGCGCCGACAGAGGCACGGGCGGCGGCGCGCCGCGAGCAGAGCCGCGGTGTTCAGAGCGACGGGCGGATCAGTTCGTCGGCGACCCAGCGCGCGATGCCGTCGGGATACGGCACCGGCAGCCCGAGGACGACGTGCCGGAAACCGGCGTCGAGGGCTTCGCCGATCGCCCGCCGCGTGGCATCGGGCCGGGCGGTGTCGACCGACAGGTGGATCGACCGGACGATCGAGGCGGGGTCGCGGCCGATGTCCGCGCAGTAGCGGTCCAGCAGGGCACCGCGGCGCATCGCGTCGTCGAGGTCGCCGCCGGGGATGTTCCACAGGTCCGCGTGCTCGGCGACCACGCGCAGCGTCGCGGAGGCACGTCCGCCGATCAGGATCGGCGGGTGGGGGCGCTGCACGGGCTTGGGGCTGCCGAACGCCCCGGTGAGGTGGTGGTGGCGGCCGTGGAAGTCGAAGGGTTCCTTCTCCGTCCACAGCCGCCGGATCACCGTGCAGGCTTCGGCGAGGCTCTCCACCGCCTGCGCCGGGGGTTGGAAGGGCAGTCCGTGAGCCGGGTACTCGCGCCAGGCCTCGGGCGGGTGAGGGCGGGAGCCCACGCCGATGCCGAAGTCGAGCCGCCCGCCGGAGACGATGTCGACGGTCGTGGCGATCTTGGCGAGCAGCGCGGGCGGCCGGAACCGGTTGCTGGTCACCATGACACCGAGCCGCAGTCGCCGCGTCTGCGCCGCGAGGGCGGAGAGCAGCGTCCAGCCCTCGAAGGCCGGGCCCTCCGGATCGCCGAAGATGGGCATGAGGTGATCGAACAGCCAGGCGTGCTCGATCTCCGGGATCGCGTCGGCCTCTCGCCAGACGCGCAGGATGTCGTCGTAGCCGACCTGGGAGGGGACGGTCATGATCCCGAAGCGCGGGCGGGGTGGGGAGGGCATCGTCCGGTGATCCTCTCCGGCGGTCAGCGGCGGCGGCGCAGTGACGGGTCGAGCAGTGCGGGCGGCGTGTCGAACTTCTCGTGCGCGGCCAGGTCGACACCCGGTGCGACGATCTCGTCGATCGCGTCGAGGACGTCGGCGGAGAGCACCGTGTCGGCGGCGGCGAGCTGCGACTGCAGGTGTTCCGGCGTACGGGGGCCGATGAGCGCGCTGGTCACCCCGGGGTGTGCGGTCACGAAGCCGAGCGCCAACTGGATCAGGGTCAGTCCGGCCTCGTCCGCGACCGCGGCCAGCCGCTCGACGGCGTCGAGCCGGGTCCGGTTGGCCGGGATGGAGAGGTCGAAGCGTTCCGGCATGATCGCCGAGCGGCTGGTGGTGATGTCCCGGCCCTCGCGGACCGCGCCCGAGAGCCAGCCGGAGGCCAGCGGGCTCCACACCAGCACGCCGAGCCCGTACTCCTCGGCCACGGGCAGGACATCGGCCTCGATGCCGCGCTGGAGGATCGAGTAGCTGGGCTGCTCGGTGACGTACCGGCCGAGCCGCAGGTCACGGGCGGCCCACTGCCCCTGCACGATGCGGTAGGCGGGGAAGGTGGAGGAGCCGAAGTAGCGGATCTTGCCCGCGCGCTGAAGGTCGGTCAGCGCCGAGAGGGTCTCCTCGTCGCTGGTCTCCGGGTCCCAGCGGTGCATCTGGTAGAGGTCGACGTGGTCCACGCCGAGCCGGCGCAGGCTGTCGTCCAGCGCGGTCACCAGCCAGCGGCGCGAACCGCCCTTGTGGTTGCGCTCCTCCCCCATCGGCATGGTCGCCTTCGTGGCCAGCACGATGTCGTCGCGGCGGCCGGCGATCGCCTTGCCGACCATCTCCTCCGACTCTCCCATGCTGTACCAGTCGGCGGTGTCGATGAGGTTGACGCCGGCCTCCAGGGCCGTGTCGACGAGGGCGGTGGCCTCGTCCTGGGTGGTGTGGCCGATCGCGCCGAAGTTCATCGCGCCGAGCGCGAGAGCACTGACCTGTACTCCGGTCCGGCCCAGGGTGCGGTACTGCATGTCCGTATCTCCTCATGACAGAATGAACCCGAAACGGAACACCGTTCCGGTACGTCGAACGATACGGAACAGTGTTCCGCTTTGGCAAGTGCGGGCGTGCGGAGGCGGGTACGGGCACGCGTGAGACCATGCGGGGGCGTGCGAGAGGCGGAAGGACGACGCGGTGAACCAGAGCGGCCAGGGCGGCGACACGGACGGCGGGCCCGCGGCCCCGTCACGCCGGAAGGACGCCCGGCGCAACAAGGAGACGCTGCTCGACGCGGCCGCCGCGGTCTTCGTCACCTCGGGCGTGGACGCCCCGGTGCGTGACATCGCCTCGCGCGCCGGCGTCGGCCTCGGCACCCTCTACCGCCACTTCCCGACCCGGGCGGACCTGATCATCGGCGTGTACCGCCACCAGGTCGAGGCCTGCGCCGAGGCCGGCCCGGCCCTGCTGGCCGCCGCCGCGACCCCGCACGCCGCCCTGCGGCAGTGGATCGACCTGTTCGTCGACTTCCTCGTCACCAAGCACGGCCTCGCCGCCGTGCTGCGCTCCGACCAGGCGGGCTTCGCCTCCCTGCACGGCTACTTCCTCGACCGCCTGCTGCCGGTCTGCGCCGAACTGCTCGACGCCGCCATCACGGCCCGCGAGATCCGCGCCGACATCGACGCCCTCACCCTCATGCGCGGCGTGGGCAACCTCTGCATCGGCGCGGAAAGCGACCCCGACTACGACGCGCGCCGCCTGGCCGGCGTCCTCGTCGACGGCCTGCGCCGGCCGGGCTGAGGGCCGGACGGGGGAACAAGAGGGCCCCGGGCGCGCTGTCGTAGCGCGCCCGGGGCCCTGAGCCCGTGTCAGCCCTGCGGGTCCGGCCTCCAGTCCTGGGCCAGGAGTCCGAGCAGCACCTCGTCCAGGAACTCGCCCATCACCCAGGCCGAGGAGCGCAGCACGCCCTCGCGGACAAAGCCGTTGCGCTCGGCGGAGCGCAGCATCGCGGTGTTGTCCGACAGGGTGTCGATCTGCAGCCGGTGCAGGCCGCGTACGACGAACCCGTAGTGGCACAGCACCGCGACCACGTCGGTGCCGTAGCCCTTGCCTCGGGAGGCCGGGCGCAGCCCCAGCCCGATGTGCGCGGACCGGTTGTGGTTGTCGATGCCCCACAGCGTGGCGGTGCCGACCAGTGTGCCTTCGGCCAGGTCCACCACGGAGAAGGGGACGTGTCCCTGCTCCTTGTCGTCCACCACGAGTCGCGGATCCTTCGCGCCGGGCGTGATCGGCCGCCACGGCCCGCCCTCGGCCCGCGAGGCGTTGACCACGTCGTCGTACAGTTCGGCCCGCAGAACCGGGATGTCGTCCTCGTGCCGGGCCCTCAGCCCGACCTTGGCGCCGCTCAACATGCGAGCTTCCTATCCGACCGGCCGGGTCCCCGGCAAAGCATTAAGCGGCCCGGACCTCAGTGGAGGCAGAGGCAGAACGGATGGCCGGCCGGGTCCGCGTAGACCCGCCAGTTGGCCCCGGGGCGGATCTGGTCCGTCCGCTCCAGCACGGTCGCGCCGAGGGCCAGCGCCCGCTTCTCCTCCCCGTCGAGGTCGTCCACGTCGAAGTCCAGGTGGAGCTGCTGCGGGCGCTCCTGGTCGGGCCAGGCGGGCGGCCGATAGCCATCCACCCGCTGGCAGGCCAGCGGGACCCCTTCGAACCCGTGCACCTCGACCCAGTCGGGCTCCTCGGGATCCGCGACCACCCGGCCGCCGAGCAACTCCGCGTAGAACTCGGCGAGCCGCACCGGATCAGCACAGTCCAGCGCGACGGCCTGCAGCTTTCGGATCACTTCCGACCACCCTTCGTCCACGGCCGCTGGCGCGACACCCCGTACGCAGAGGGCCCTACCCGCCACCACACCGGGCATGCCCGGCGGCAGGAGCTGCCAGGTCAGACCAGCCAGCTCACTTGTTGATCTCGATGACCCGGCCGCCCGGCCCCAGGCGCGCCCGCCCCGCGTGATGCCTACGCGAGGCGACCATCAGCCTCCAAAGGCTCACCGGCTCAGCCCGCCCGCCACTCGCCGGTGTCCGGTTCGAAGGGCACGGGCGGGTCGCATTCGGCCTCGGGGATGAAGGGCATCTCCACGGTGTCCCAGAGGAAGACGTGCAGGAACGCGGTAATGCTCCCGTCGAAGTACCTGAAATCCGAGCCACGGCCAGGTTGACCGGCGACGGTCCACCGGTCGGGGTCGGCACCGGACATGGCCCGGTACAGCCCGTCGCCTCCCGTGGTGAACCCCAGGGCAACCATCCATCCGGCTCGGGCCCCAGGGGGACGCGTGGACTCGCCTTGGGGTTGATCTACCTTCAGCAGACGCGCCTCTTGGTACTCCCGGGCGAACCGGGCAGCCGGCTCCGCTTCGCTGTTCTCGACACCGGGCACGCAAACGATCAGATACGCGTCGAAATCACCGGGCCCGAACCAGCGGACGTACTCCTTGTAATCCGTCGGCAGCCGCGTACCGACGGCCGCGTCAGCCCGCTCCCAGTCCACCAGGTAACGACGTGGGGGGACAGCCCCGCGTCACGGGCCAACTGCTCTTCAGACCACTCGAATCACGTGGCTGTCGAGGAGCGGCCGACCTCTCACAGGTATGCTCTGCAGCCGCCGTCATGGCGTACCCGCCCTCCTCTCACGATCTCTCCGGCGTCGGCATCACAGGGAGGTAAGACCGTCAGCCAGCCACACCGTGGCGTCACCACCGGGAAACGGGTCCGGCAACCCCCAGGGGGGGATGTGACCCGAGATGAGTCCAGTCAGGAGGGAAACCAGTCCGTTCTCGTGCTCCCACCAGTCATCGTTCCTGGTACTCACCACAACGGGCCAGGAATCCGGGTTCAAGTCCCCCGTGCGCCAGTAGAACATGTCTCCCGAACTGCTCTCCGCGCAGTGCAACAGCCCTCCGGGACGGGGGTAGGGCACGTATCCGTGCGCCATGTCGGCATCGACTAGGTCCTCCAGCACGTCCAGCGCACCCAGCTTGCTCGCCGCGGACTCCGCCTCGCGCCCAGGCCAGGGCGTGCCGACCAGCAGAAAGCCGCCGACGGAAAACGTCGGGTACGCCTCGCTCAGCTCCTTGTAGTCACTCGGCAGGTCAGTACCCAGCACACGTGCAGTCTCCGACCAGTCGATCTCCCTCACGTGTCCGGGGCGCTGTTCACGCAGGCCCGGAAGAGCACGTTCCAGGTCATTGACACCGCTCAACACGAGTGCCCCTTCCTCTGCTGGTTCGACACGGGAGTGCTGAAGAGTACCCCCGTCTTCGTCATGGCAGTCATCTGAATCGAATCCGGCACGAGTGCCGAGTCGGAGGGATAGCTCAGCTGACCGGAGTAGAGAACCGCGTTACCCGCCTTCAACTGCTTGACTATGCGGGACTCGCACCGCCGCATACCGCTGGTGTTCATCTGCCGGTAGCCGGTGAATAGATTCTCCGAACGCCATTCACCACCATACTGGTCCGCGATGATATGGGTTCGATTGTAGGTGTAGAGGCCAGTGGCATTCTGGGGATTGGGATCCGGGAAGCCGGCGACGTACGGGCTCCCGTCGTCGTCTCTCCCCTGGTTGGGCTTTTTCAGGTCCTGCGGACAGATCAGCGCGGTCGCGCCCTGCGGGCGGCGTTTGACCAGAGGCTGGTAGAAGAACCGCTCCGACTTCGGCCGGGCACAGAGGTTCTCGGATGACGTACCACTGCCACCTCCGGCAGAAGGACCCGGTTGCGGCCAGGGAGAGAGAGCGGGGTCCGGTCGGCCCTCCCCGTTGGGGAAGAACTTGAAGTAGCCACGCAGTTGCGCCGGGGTGAACCTCAGGTCCTTCTGAGCCCGGGTGAACGCATCGTCCACGAACTCGTCGTGCTCGGTGTCCGTCGTCGCGCTGGTGACCGGCCGTTCCGCTGCCGTATGCAGCGCATCCTTGATGAGATCGGGCCACGGCGGCGGGGGCGGAGGCGGCGGGGGCCCGGCGTCGAAGCAGGCGTAAAAGCACAAGGCGGTGCCGTTGCTGGGCCCAAGACCTGGGCGGCCACCCATGCCTGTGTCGACGAGGTCACTGCTGCCCGCGTTCTGTCCGGCCGCCCAGGCTGCGGCGGCCGCCTGGGCACGTACAGCGGCCGCCAGACCGGACGTCGACGGCAGGCTCCATCCGCCGCCGTAACCCGGCGTGTACGGAGAGGGGCCCGGACTCGGTGACGGTCGTCTGCCGTTGTCCGGTCCTAGGTCCCGACTTCCGAACCACCACGCAGCGCCCGAGACGAGGGAGAAGGCCCCACCGACGATTCCGCCGATCGCGGCGCCGCCCGGCCCGGCCACCGCCCCGGCCCCTGCCCCGACACAGACCGGAGCAGCAACGGGGAGCGCGCAGGGCACCAAGTGTCCGCTCGGGTCCGTGTTCAGCAGGGGGTTGCCGTTGCCGTAGCCGTAGCGGTTGGCGTTGATGGACGGGACCGGGTTCAGGGTCCAGGAGTCGCGGGAGGAGAAGCCGCCTGTTTCCGGGTCGTACCAGCGGGCGTGCATGTTGACCTGGCCGGTGTCCGGGTCGGTGTACTCGCCCTGGTAGCCCAGCGGGCCGGTGCTGCCCGACGCCGCTGTGACCTTGCCGTAGGGCGAGTAGCCCGTCGAGCCGGCCAGGGTGCCCGTGGCCGTGGCGAAGGCGCCGGTGACATCGCCGTGCACGTCGGACAGCAGCGCCGTGGCGTTCGTACCGCCGACCTGAGCGGAGGACACCGCCTCGCCCGCCGGGTCGCGGAAGACCAGGCCGGCTGCCGTGGCGACCGGGTTGTTGGAATGGTCCGCGTAGGTCAGCGTGTCGTCGCCCTGCCGCACCAGGCGCCCCAGCGCGTCGTACCCGTACGCTGTGCCGTCCGCCGACACCATCCGACCGTGCGCGTCGAAGGCGAAGGTGTGGCTGCCGCCCGCGTCGCTGCCGGCGGTGCGGTTGCCTCGCGGCGTGTACGTGTACGTCACGTCCCCGGCCGTCAGCAGGCGGTTGCGTGCGTCGTACGTCGCCGTCGTGTCACCGGCGGACGTGCGGTTGCCCGCCGCGTCCCAGGTGTAGTCGGTGACCGTGCCGTCGGCGCCCGTCCAGCTGGTCAGACGGCCCGCCCGGTCGTAGCCGTAGGACTGGGTGCCCGCGCCTGCGGTTCCCGTCGTCGTCTTCTCGACCAGGCGGGAGGCCGCGTCATAGCCGTACGTGACCGACGCCGTCGTCGTGCCGCCCGGGGCCTTCAGGGTGTCCGAGGTCGGGCGGTCCAGGACGTCGTAGCCCAGTGCGCGGGTCGCGCCCGTGCCGCCGTACGCCACCGACGTCAGGCGGGAGGCCGTGTCGTAGCCGTAGGTCAGTGTCGCCTGCGTCAGCGGGTCGGCCGCCGACTTCAGCCGGCCGGCGCCGTCGTAGCCGAAGGTGGCTGCTCCCGCCGCGTCCGTGCGGGCGGTGAGGCGGCCTTCGGTGTCGTAGGTGAAGGACGCCGTGCCGGACGGGCCGTCGGCCGACAGCAGGTTGCCGCGGTCGTCGTAGGTGTAGGTGTTCGTGCCGCCCGGCGCGCTCGCCGAGGTGAGGTTGCCCAGCGCGTCGTAGCCGAGGACGTCCGGCGTGGTCGCGGCCTCGGCGCCCGATCCGGCGGACCGGATCAGGCGGCCCAGCGCATCGAAGGTCCGTTCGACCGTCACGCCGCCCGGCCGGAGTTCCTTCACCGGGAGCCCGGCCGCGTCGAACACCGTGGTCCAGGTGCGGTCCGCCGTGTCCGGGTGGGCCTGTGTGGAGGGTTCCACCACCGTTTCCAGGGCGCCGCGGCCGGTGAAGCCGTACCAGGTGGTGTTGCCCCTGCCGTCGGTCAGGCGCGTGCGGTTGCCCGCCGCGTCGTAGCCGTACGTCGTCGTGATCGACGTGTCCGCGTCGACCGGCTCGACCAGCCGCGTCAGGCGGCCCAGCGCGTCGAATGTCTGCCGGACCGTGTGGTCCAGTGCGTCGGTGACCTCGACCGGGTTGCCGTCCGCGTCGTAGGAGGAGGACATGCTGCGCAGGACCGTGCCGGCGGCGTTCTCGTCCCGGACCTCGGTGGCGCGGCCCGCCAGGTCGTGGACGGTTCGTGTGGTGCGGCCCTGCGGGGTCGTCACCGCCGTGGGCAGGCCGGTGGGACCGTAGGTGTAGGTGGTGACGCCGCCGCCGGTGTCCGTGGCGGTGAGCGGGTCGCCCGCCGCGTTGTACGTGCCGGAGGCGGTCAGTCCCGTCGGGCTCTTCGTCGAGCGCAGGTTGCCCGCGTCGTCGTAGGTGTGCGTCGTGGTGAACGCGCCCGGTGCGGGGTGGCGTTCGAGGACTGTTGAGGTGATCTGGCGGCCGAGGTCGTCGTAGGTGGCCTCGGTGCGGGCGCCGGTCGGACCGGTGGCGGACAGCTGCTCGCCCAGCAGGTCGTAGGTGAACGTCGACACCGGGGCGGCTGCGCCGTCCTCGGGGGCCGGCAGTGTCACCTTCGCCAGGTTGCCGAACTGGTCGTAGGAGTAGTGCGTGGTGCGGCCCAGGGCGTCGGTCTCGCTCGCCAGGTTGCCCGCCGCGTCATAGGCGTGGGTGACCTCGCCGGGCAGCGGATCCGTGGCGCCGGGCGGGGTGTAGTCGGGCATGGTCGCGCTCGTCGCGCGGCCCAGACGGTCGTACGCGGTGTGCTGGACGTGGCCGTTCGGGTCGCGGACCGCGGCCGTCTCGCCGAAGGCGTTGTAGCCGACGGTGGTGGTCGGGCGGACGGTCGCCGCCGGGGACTGCCGGGTCTCGGCGGTCACCGGGGCGTCGCGCGTGACGACGAGGCGGCCGAGCGCGTCGTACGTGTGGTGCGTGGTGTACGCGGCCGGGTCGGCACCGGTGACGTTGCCGCGGGGGGAGGTCTCGGCGACCACAAGGCCGCGGTCGTCGACCTCGTAAGTGGTGACCAGGTCGGTGGCGCCGTTCTCCACCGTCTGCCGGGTCAGGTCACCGGTGGCGTTCCGCTCGTACGTGACCTTCTCGGTGCGGGTGCCGCCGGTGCCGGTGAGGGTTGCGGTGTGCACCGCGCCGCCGGCGTCGTAGGTGTAGGCGGTGCGGCGGGCCAGGCCGGAGGGGTCGAGGACCTCGGCCGTGGTGCGTCCGGCGGCGTCCACCTCGTAGGCAGTGGTGACCTTGCCGTTGCCGGTGGTCTCCCGGACCAGGTGCCCGGCGGCGTCGTAGGCGCGGTCGCTCAGTACCAGGTCGCGGGTGGTGCCGTCCGGGTCATGGAAGCCGGCCAGGATCTCGCGGGCCTTGAGGCCGTCGTCGTAGTACGTGTGGCGTGTGGTGCGGCCCATCGCGTCGGTGTGCTCGGCGAGCCGGCCCGCCGGGTCGTACGCGTACGAGTCAAGGACGACGTCACGGGCGGCGGAGGGGTCGTTCGGGTCGCCTGTGTAGCCGGCCAGGGTGACCGTGGCGAGGGAGCCCATCGCCGTGTACGTGTACCGGAACGTCCTCTCGCCCGGCAGGGTGCGGCTGGTCTGGCGGCCGTAGGCGTCGTAGGTGTAGGTCTCCTCGCCGCCCTCCGGGTCGGTGAGCGTGGCCAGGCGGCCGTGCGTGTCGTAGGCACGGCGCGTGGTGCGGGTGGCGTCGCCGCCGAGGAGGTCGGCGACGGACTCCGTGAGCACCCTGCCGTCACCGTCGTACGTGTACGTCGTGCGGGCCCGGTGGTCGGTGTCCGTGACCCGGTTCGTCGTGACCGGGCCGGTGACCGTCAGCGGACGGGACTCGCCGTCGTACGTGGTGGCCGTCGTGACGCCGCCGGGGTGGGCATCGGAGATCACGCTGCTGCCGGTCTCGCGGCCGAGCGCGTCGTAGGTGTACTCGGTGACGACGCCCTTGGGGTCGGTGACCTTCGCCAGGTCACCGGCCGCCGTGTAGGCGCGCCGGGTGACGGCCCCGCGCGCGTCGGTGCTGGTGGCGAGCAGGCCGGCCGGGGTCGTGCCGCCGTCGGCGGCGGGCTCGGTGCCATCGGTGAAGGTGAAGGACTCGGTGCCGGATGGGGTGGTGGTGGAGGTCCGGTCACCGAAGGCGTTGTAGCCGTACGACGTTGTGTAGGTGTCGTCGGCAACGCCCGCCGAGCGGGCGTCGCGTACGGCGGTGAGCTGATCGTTGCGCGGGTCGAGCGGATCGTCGGGGTCGTGGAAGTAGCTCGAGTACGAGGTGTGGCAGGTGTCCTCGTCACCGGTCTTCCGGCACGTGGTCTGCGAGACGCGGTTGCCGCGCTCGTCGTTGCCGAAACGGGTGACGGAACCGTCGGGACCGGTGGTGGCCGCGAGGTAGCCGCCGGTGTCGTAGGCGAAGCGCGCGGTGTGACCGGCCGTATCGGTCTGGGCGATCAGCCGGTTGCCCTGCAGTGGGTCGTAGGTGTAGCCCGACATGCGGTCGTTGGGGTCGGAGACCGTGACGGTGAGGGTCGGGGTCCCGTCGACGGCAGGCTGGTCGTCTGTGGCGGGCTGGTCCTCGGTGCCCGTGACCTCCAGGTCGGACAGGCGGTATGTGCCGCCATTGGCGTCCGTGTAGGAAGACACGCGGTCGTTCACGGTGTCGTAGGCGACCTCCGCGTGCACCCGGCCGCTCGCCCGGGTCACCTTGGTGAGCTGCTGAGCGACCTGCGCTGAGGTGTGATGCTCGGCGACGGTGCGGGCGCCGAGGGGCCGGGAGTAGACGGCGGCCTCGTCGATGTCGCCGGCGAAGTGGCCGACGGTGCCGGTGGTGGCGGGCCAGTTGTTCCAGTAGCCGGCGCCGAGGTACACGAAGCGCTGGTCGTACTGGGTGATCTCACCGCTGAGGCTGCCGGCCTTCCTGCCGTCCAGGTACAGCGTCTGGGTGTTGCCGGCGGCGGTCAGCGCCACGTGGTGCCAGGTGCCGTCGTTGACGGTGGAGGCGGAGGTGATGGGCGCTGCGGTGCCGTTCCAGAACTCGCCGCGCAGCCTGCCGTCGGTGCCGACGTACAGCGCCGGGGTGTACTTGCCGGTGGTGGCCTCTTCCAGGGTGTGGTCCTGGTAGCTGAGGAGGACACCGCTGCCGGTGGTGCGGAACCACAGTTCGGCGGTGAGGTAAGGGGTGTCGGAGACCAGCTGGTCCGGCAACTGCACGTAGGACGTGGTGCCGTTGAAGGTCGCCGCCGTGTCCGGGCTGCCCGCGAGCGCGCCGGGCGCGCCGAGCTGGACGTCCCGGTAGGTGCCGGCGTGCTCGTCCCGGCTCAGCGGGAGGTCGCCGGCCGCGTCGGTGGCGCCGTCCTCCTCGTTCAGACGCCAGTAGGAAAACGGGCCGGCGTCGTGCAGGACCGTGCGATGGTGGGAGCCGTCGCCGTATCCGTAGGCGGTGCAGGCGCCGAGCTCCTCCTCGGGACCGCAGACCAGGGTGAGTCGGTCACCGGCGTAGGTGTACGTCCAGGTGAGCGGGTCGGTGCCGGTCTTCGGCGGGTCGGTGCTGACGGTCGCGACATGGCCGCCGGACCAGGTGAGGTGCAGGGCGCGGCCGCCGGTGGCGGTGACGTCGGTCAGCTCTCCGTCCGTGTTGTAGGTGAGGGTCTGGGTGCGGTCGCGGTAGTCGGTGACCTCGGTCAGCCGGCCGGCCGCGTCGAAGACGTAGGTGGTCTGCTCCTTGTCGGTCAGCTTCCAACCGCCGCCGCTGACGACGGTCAGGGTGGAGAAGCTGCCGTAGGGGGGCGCGTAACCGCCGTCGGGGTTCTTGCCGAAGCGGACCTGACGTCCGTCCGGCAGGGTGGCGACGACATTGCCGGTGCCGTCGCCGTCGGGCGCGATCCGCATGTCGTAGCGGGTGGACCAGCCGGCGCCGAAGGCGTTGTCGGAGCGCGGGTCGCGGCTGTTGTAGGTGCGGGTGACGGTCAGGCCGGGGCCGACCGTGGCCACGGTGGCGTCGGTGTCGGTGGTCGTGTAGTTGCCGATGCCAGGGTCGACCTCACGGCCGTCGGCGGCCAGGCCCTGGCTGCCCAGGTGGGAGGTGATCGCGGGCTGCTCAACGGCGGTGGTGACGGTGTAGAAGGGGCTGAGCGGGGTCGACTTGCCGTCCTCGCGGGCCTTGACGCGCCACAGGTACTGGTTGCCCCAGGTGAGCTTCCCGGCGGGCACATTCCACATGCGTTTGGTCAGCCAGCCCGAGTCGGCGCAGTCCGCTGGTGCCTCGACGGTTCCCGAGCAGATCTCGAACCAGTGCTCGATCTTGGCCCCGGCCGGGTGGTGGTCGATGCTCTCCGTGTCCATGAACAGCGCCGGGGTCAGGCTCCCGACCTGGCCGCCCGGGTCCGGGTACACGTCCGTGATGCGCGGGCCGACATCTTGGGAGGTGACGCCGACGGTGACGACCGGGACGTCCTCGCTGGAGAACCACTTCTGGTCCCGCAGCCGTTGCAGATCGAAGTTGACCTTGTACTTGCCCGGCGGCAGCGGAGGTATCCGGGCGCTGAGCGTGGTGTCGTCGCCGGGAGTGAGACGCTCGCCGAGACGGGTGAAGGCGACCTGGCTCATGAGTGCACCGGTGTCGTAGTCGCGGACGCGAACGCCGAGGCGGACCTCGTTCCACCCGAGCGGTTCCCAGGTGAAGTCGCCGAGGTTCGTGACGTTGACGCTCACCTCGCCGCCCTGACCGCCGGTCAGCGGGGCCGTCTGGGAGCCGACGTCGTACCGCGCACCCCAGGCGCTGTGCGTGACGGCCAGGTACGGCTTGTTGGCGGAGTTGGCGCTGCCGAAGCGCTTCCAGGGGCCGGAGGTGTCGAAGTCGGCCCACAGGGCGAGGCCGTGGTTGGCCTTCGAACCGTCGACCCAGCCCTGCACCAGGTTGACGCCCTTGCTCCCCAGGTCGAGGACGCGCCACTTGGACCCGCCGCAGTTCTCGCCGTGGGCGAAGGAGGCCGAGGCGATGAGGTCGTCGAAGCTCGGGGGGCGGTTGTTCCAGGTGACCGTCGTGGAGCTCCACGCGCCGGTGACCTGGTGAACGGTCATCTTCTGGGCGGTGCAGCTGGAGGACCAGACATTGTAGAGGCCGAGGTCGGCGTTGAGGATGTAGCGGTTCTTCAGCTCGCCGGTGACGTGGTCGAACTTCAGGTAGCTGATCGCCCGGTTGGTGCCGGCGTCGTAGCTGCCGACCTTCAGTTCGTCGTCACCGGCGAAGTTGCCGTCCGGCCAGGTGTCCTGGACGAAGGAGTCACCGTTGTCGTCGATGTCGTCGACGCTGGGGTCGACGCGCACCGGGTAGACCCGTTCGGGCGCGTCGAGCCATGCCTCGTCGAGCAGAACCTTCAGCGACCAGCGTCCGTCCTTCTCCACCAGCCGGTAGTCGACATCGCCCGACAGGGCGGGGCCGCCGGTCCTCGGGTCGTGGGCGGAGTCCTCCATCCATCCCTTGGGGATGACGGCCTGGGTCTCGCCACCGGCGTCCTTCAGCAGGACGGCGCCGTGCGGGTCGAGTGAGGGGGTCAACCCGCCGAGGTGGAGCGGGAAGGTCCACTCGCGGGGCGCATCCGGCGAGTTGAGGACGATGGTCTCCTTGACCGCGCCGTGCGCAGCCTCCAGGACGAGGTCGGAGTCCCGGCGCACGTCCTCGTAGTGCGCGGCGTCGTCCCGCACCTCAGCGGTAGCGGCGGTGGCCCCGGACACGCCGAAGCCGATCTCGTGGCGGCCGTCGTCCACCTTCAGCATGGCCAGGGCGGGGTCGTCGCCGCGGGTGGCCAGGGTGAGTTCGGTGTCGTCAGCGGCGGCGGCCAGCCGGTCGCCGCCCGCATGTGCCTCGTCGGCGGGGACCAGCGAGGTGTCGATCTCGCGCCAGGCACCGGCCGCGTCCCGGTAGTGCACCTGCTCGGTGTAGACACGGGTGGTGCGGGTGCCGTCGGGGTTGCGGAACTCTTTGGAGGATGCCGTGCGTTCGCCCGGGTCCTCGGCACTCTGCTCGGGGTCGTAACCGGTGAAACCCTGCTGCCCGTCGGTTGTGGCTCCCGGCTCGAGCGCGGGTGCGGTGGCCGTAGGTCCGACCGGGGTGAAGCCGACACCGGAGTCGTGTAGCGGCAGGGAGTCGTGAGCCGCCGTCAGGGCTGCGGGATCGGCCGTGCCGCGTCCGTTCGCGTCGGTGCGTTCAAAGCCGACCTCGTGCTTCCGCCCCGCCGCCGTGCCCGTTCGCTGCTCGGGTGGGGCGGCATCGGGCCAGGGCATGGCCGAAGTGGCCTGGACGAACGGCGTCAGCGCGGGCGGCGGCAGCAGGGTGACGCTGAGTGCCAACAACACGCTGCCGGACGTCAGGGCCACGGCCCGTGCGGGGCGTCCAAAGCGTCGGCGCCGGAGACCCACAAGGGGACGGAGGCGGGGGCTGTTGGGCACGGAACTCCTCGACACCACAAGGCCGATCGTCCGCACGCGGGACGATCGGCCGGAAGCAGGGGATCCGGGCGCACTCGCCGCCGATGGGGGAGAGGAACCCGGGCGGCGTAAACGCTAGATGATCAGGCGCCAGCCGAGCCGCGTCCATGACAACATATTTATAACGACATTACCCACTATGGGGGTCCCGCACAGGCTCACCACAAAACCTCTGGACGATCTGCTACCCCCACTGACCTGCGACAAACCATTTCGGCCAACCTCCGCGCGGCCGGCCGATCGCACGATCGACCGTGATCGATTCGACACGATCACCGGGATAACCTGCGGCGTCATCACACGGACCGATCGCCCACGACGGCTGTCCGAACCGTCCCGCACCGAGGTCCCGACAGCGGAATCCCGCCATGGGCAATCTCCACACGGCCGCAACAAAGTGAAGGGCTCATGGCCGAAGACAAGACCCGCACGGCATCCAGGCGCAGACCGAAGGCATGGCAGTCGGCCGTCGCCCTGCTCGTCATCTGTGCAGCCGCAGTGACATCGACCGTCCTCATCGCCGGTTCGGGAGATGCGGCCAGGCCCTACGACTTCAACGGTGACGGTACGCCGGACTTGGTCGTTGGCCTGCCCGGCGACACCGTGGGGGGGCATGTTCGTGCCGGGTCGGTCGTCGTAGCCAACGGAACCTCCACCGGGCCCGCAAGCACCTCCCTGCGCATCGGCCAGGACTCCGC
Source organism: Streptomyces sp. NPDC086080 (assembly GCF_044540255.1). NCBI lineage: Bacteria > Bacillati > Actinomycetota > Actinomycetes > Kitasatosporales > Streptomycetaceae > Streptomyces > Streptomyces sp. NPDC086080. The sequence continues at coordinate 134,991 of NZ_JBITRU010000004.1, read as the reverse complement.
AGCGGTGTCGGGTGCCGCCGAGACCGACGACTCCTTCGGACAGACCTTTACCAGCGGTGACTTCAATCGAGACGGATACGCCGACCTGGCGGTCAGCACTCCGCTGGAGGCGCTTGGCACAGTGACGGGCGCCGGATCCATCACCGTGCACTACGGCACATCCAAGGGTCTCTACGGTTCCCGGGTTGACGTCTTTCACGAGGGCACCCCTGGTGTCCCTGGCGACCCAGGCATCGACCGGATCTTCGGATATTCCCTGGCAGCCGGCGACCTCAATGGGGACGGTTACGCCGATCTCGCGGTGGGACAGCCCCTGGATTCCGCCGAGGGAAGGTCAGGAGCCGGTTCGATACGGCTGCTGTTCGGCTCCGGCGATGGACTCACCGCCGACTCGGCGGTGTGGCTCGACCAAGGCAGCCCCCATGTTCCCGGGGGGCCGGAGGTCGGCGACCGGTTCGGCGAGCGACTCGCCGTCGGCGATGTCAACGGGGATGGGCACGGCGACCTCGTGGTGTCGACGATCGGCGAACAGATCGTCGGCAGCTCGGACCGTGGCTCCGTTCTTGTTCTCTTCGGCCCGTTCGACGACGGTCCGACTGCTGGACAGTACATCGGTTCCACACACATGGACGGCGTCAGCGAATTCTCCGGCACAGCCCTTGCCGTGGGGAACTTCAACGACGATCCGTATATGGACGTGGCAGTCGGCGTCTCCGACCAGCCGGTCGGCACAAGTGGCGCCGCCGGCCGCCTTGCAGTTCTGTACGCAGATGAGGAAGGTCTGTCGTACGACCGCGTAAGGATGTTCGACCAACCGTCCCCCGGGATCAACAGCGCCGCCGAGCCAGAGGACTATTTCGCAAGTTCACTGGCTACGGGCGACTTTGACGGGGACGGCATCGACGATCTGATCGTAGGAATGCGTAGCGAGGCCGTGGGATCGGCGACGGGCTCCGGTTCCTCCATGGTGCTTTTCGGCAGTCCCGACAGCGGCATCACCACAGCCGGGCGCGTAACGGCCCACCAGGACTCCCCGGGCGTACCCCGGTCAGTGGGCGCCGGCAACCACTTCGGCTGGACTGTCGGAAGCCTCGACACAGATGGCGACGGCCGGATGGAAGTCCTGATCGGCGCCCCTGGCGACGGCGCCGGCACGGTGACCGTGGTCAAGGTGGCCCCCGGCAAGCTGGAGTCCGCCCAAGCCGTCTCGCAAAGCAGCCTCGGCGGAGCACCCGGAGCCGACGGCGACGCCTTCGGCATCGCACTCCCCCACTGACCGGAGCAGGTCCGTCCCGTCCTCGAAGACCTCGGCTGCCGACGCCGTGGTGGCCCGGGTGAACCAGACGTTCAGTGTGCCGACGTCCCCGCGTCCCAGCAGCTTGCGACGCGCTCCCGGTCCTCGTCGGTCGGATGATCTTGGTGACCTGGCCGGCGCCCACGGTCCGGCCACCCTCACGGATGGCGAACTTCAGGCCCTCCTCCATGGCGACGGGCTGGATGAGCTCCACCTTCATCTCGGTGTTGTCACCCGGCATGACCATCTCGGTGCCCTCGGGGAGGGTCACCACGCCGGTCACGTCCGTCGCACGGAAGCCATATCGCGCTGCTACGCCGCCGTACGGAGTCGTTCCCCCCGCGTCGAAGCGCTGCAGTGATCACGGTGGGCCGGGGCCGGGGCCCACTGCCGCCCAGGCCCCTCTCTGCCAGTGGAGCAACTTCTCGTAGCAGAAGGAGAGGACTCCACAGAGCACCTCTCCCGTCGGCTCAGCTGAGGCATGCAGCGTGCCGTAACGGCAGCCAGCACGTGTTGACGAGCCGCCCGAGTCGCCTGTCTCGGCGCACACCGGCTCGGTGGGGAAACTGCCCGTCCCCGAGCGCACCCGCACCGCGTGATGCCTACGCGAAGTGACCGCAAGCCTCCCCGTACCGGCAGCACGGACGCGAGCGGTTCGCACACGGCGGCGTTCGACGCGCTGGGGCGTCTGGTGCGGCAGGGCGACGACACGCTGACCTACGCGGACCATTCCAACAACCCGGTCGCCACGGCAGCCGGCCTGGTCTTCCGCGACCCGGCGGGCGAGGCGGTGTCCTCCGCTCAGGTCGGCGGTACGAACGCCACGGCGCTGCTGTCCGACGTGCACGGCGATGTCACCGGCGCCTTCGCCACGGCCACGGGCACCCTGGCCGGCTCGACGGGCTACTCGCCCTACGGCAAGGTCACAGCGGCGTCGGGCAGCACCGGCCCGCTGGGCTACCAGGGCGAGTACACCGACCCGGACACCGGCCAGGTCAACATGCACGCCCGCTGGTACGACCCGGACACGGGCGGCTTCTCCTCCCGGGACTCCTGGACCCTGAACCCGGTCCCGTCCATCAACGCCAACCGCTACGGCTACGGCAACGGCAACCCTCTGCTGAACACGGACCCGAGCGGACACGACCTGTGCCTATGGGGCGTGTGCGCCCCGAGGGATGTCGAGCGGGGCATCCGCCAGGCGGAGAGGTACGCCAATTCGGCGGGCAAGGCCGCCAAGTCCGGGGCACGCTGGCTCGCGAGGAACCCCGGCAAGGCGCTGCGCTTCGCCGGGAAGCGGGCCCTGGGGCCGATCGGCTGGGCCTGGGAAGCGTACGACCTGTATCAGAACCGGGCGAACACGAAGACCCACTGGGCCCCGGTCCGCGAGTACAACGACTACTCCACCGGCCCGTATCGCGGAGCCGTCGTCAGCCCGATCCGGCAGAACCCGGGCTCCAGCGACCTCGTGCGCACCGGCTTCTGGTCGGGCGGGGGCGGCGGAGGCGGAGCGGGACCCAGCACGTGCAGCTTCGGCTGCGCCGACTTCGGCCCGCCTCCTCCTCCGCCCCCGCCGCAGTGGCCCGATCTCATCAAGGATGCGCTGCATACGGCAGCGGAACGGCCGGTCACCAGCGCGAAGACGGACACTGAGCACGACGAGTTCGTCGACGACTCCTTCACCAAGTCGCTCAAGGAGCTCGGGTTCTCCGCCGAGGACCTCGCGGAGTACTTCAAGCACTTCCCCGACGGCAGCGGCTTCTGCGCCGGCGGCCTCCTCGGCCTCCAGTGCACGGGTGGCGGCAATCTCCTCGACCCCGACACCGGCGTCGCCTACTGCAACCCCGGGGCAGGCTGGACACCGGGCAACACCTGCGTACCGCTGCCCGGCCTGGGCGGTCCGTCTCCTGCGGCGGGAAGCTGTGGCGTCGACACATGCGATGCCGCAGCGCTCGCTGCTGGGGCCAAGAAGCTCGCAGACGACATCCACAGCCGGATCAACCCCCCGTTCGTTGCCGAGCGCTTCAGGACGACGGCCGTGACGGTCGCACGCAAGGCCGATGGTTCGCTCGTCAACATAGTCAGTGGCGCTGGCAAGGGGCTGTCGAAGGACCAGCTCGGCTATATCGGCTCGCTGGGGCGCTCTGACATTATTGTTGCGACCAATATCGCCCAGGCCCACGCGGAGGAAACAGCTGTCCACTTCATGGCCCTGAACGGCCTGACACCAGTAGCCGGTGGCGTGTCACGTAACGCCTGCGCACCCGACGGCTGCGAGGAATTCCTGGGTGAAGTGGGGGCGGAAATGGTGGGACCAGTTACTCTTGGGACGCAGGCGAAGATACCGGGACAATCCATGTATGCATGGCGAAACCATGAAGCATGGACGAATTACCTGGCGGCCATGGGATATCGGTGAGCGTGATGGGGGCCCAGTGGACTGGCGTTACGATGAGAAGTTGGCGGCGCAGATCCAGCGGATGGACCGGGCGCAGCGGCATCAGGCGGTGTTCCTGGCGCTGCGTCGGCTGCAGGCGCCTCTGCTGGACATCGAGATGCCCGGGGACTGGGGAGTCGACCCGGCAGCGGTCGATTCCCTGCTCCGCTGCGGTGCGGGGCGGCTGGACGGTGAGCCCGACGACGTGTTCCAGCAGGCCATCGCTGAACTGAGCCGTGCACCGCTGTTCGAGTCGGAGATCGATCCAGACCTCACCGGGAGCTTCCAACTGGAGGCGATCGGTGGGTGGATCTTGCTGGGAGAAGCCCTGGGTGAGATAAGCGAGGTCCAGACTGACAGAATCATCATCCTTGCCCGAGAACAGGCTGATTATCTCGACGAGTGCATTGATGGCACGCTGATGGCGGTGGAAGGGGAAGAACGCCGCGAGACCTACCTCGGGAGTGTCGGAGACCGCCTCCGCGTATATGGCCTGGGATACTTCGCCACCAGGAACCTTGAAGTCGAAGAGCGGTGCCATGAAGCCATCCTGGCTGCTTCTGCCAGTGGCGATCTGCTCACCTCTGGGGCATGGCCTGATCTGCTGAACAGCTGTGACGACTACAGCAGTGAGATGGTGTCAGTCCTGCATTCATTCCCGAGGCAATAGCGGGTCGGGTAGCCCGAGGGGATCTCACCCTCGGGCTCCCACAGATCCGTACGTGACAGTCTCCCGTCATACGGCTCTTGTCGTTCTGGTCATCTGACGGCCGGTTTCACCCAGGCCCAGTGCGCGAAGTACCGGGGCTGACGCGCGACGGCATCACGCATCGCCTGGACGGCCTTCTTCCAGGTGTTCAGCCTCTTGTACTTGTTCATGATCCACCGCAACAGGTAGGTGTTGATGCGATGGAGCAGGGCGGACAGCTCCCATCGGCGGTGGGTCCCGTAGTAGGCCATCCATCCCCGCACGATCGGGTTGATCTTCCGTGCGAGATCCGCTTCGGTGCTGTTGACGCGGCGGTGCAGCCGCCATGACCGCACCTCCGCGTTCATCTTCTTCAGGGCGTCCTTGCTGACCGCTGGTTGGAACAACGTGTACTGCACGCCGTCCCTCCGACGAGCCGAACGAGGCTGGAAGGTGAACCCCAGGAACGTGAACGACAACTGCTCGAAGGAGCCGCGCCGGTTGCTGTCCTTGCAGTACACGATCTTTGTCTTGTCCGGGTGCAGCTCCAGCCCGACCTGCTCCATCCGCTCATGAAGTGCGGCCAGGACACGCCTGGCCTGCCACTCGGTAACGCAGTGGATCACCGCGTCATCCGCGTAGCGCTCGAACGCGACGGACGGGAACTCCTTGTCCAGCCAGATGTCGAACGCGTAGTGCATGAAGAGGTTCGCCAGGACGGGTGAGACCGATGAGCCCTGTGGGGTTCCCCGGTCCCGCTTCTGCAAGGTCCCGTCGGGTAGCTGCAGATCGGCGGCCAGCCACCGCTTCACATACAGCACCACCCAGCGGGCATCGGTATGCGCCTCGACGGCCTTGATCACGAGGTCCCACCGGACGCTGTCGAAGAACTTCCGGATGTCGAGATCGATCACCCAGTTGTACTCCCAGCAGCGTTTCCGGCAGGTCCCGACCGCGTCCAGGGCCGAACGGCGGGGCCGGTAGCCGTAGGAATCAGGATGGAACAACGGTTCCACCCGTCTCTCCAGATGCGCGGCCACCACTGTCTGCGCAACCCGATCGGCGACGGTGGGCACCCCGAGCACACGGACGCCTGCGGCGCCGTGAGCCTTCGGGATCTCCACCGCCTTCACCGGGGGCGGGAAGTAGGTCCCCGAGGACATCCTGTTCCAGACCTTGTACAGGTTGTTCTTCAGGTCCTTCTCGAACGCCTCGATGGACTGTCCGTCCACCCCGGGTGCTCCCTGATTACCCTTCACCTTGGTCCAGGCGTCCCACACCTCCGACTTGGAGATGTCGAACGGCTTGACAGATGCTTTCAGCTGGCCCATCGGGCTCCTCCCAGAGCTCTGGTTGGCCGGACAAACAACAGCCACGAACGACCCGGCTCCTTCGCTCCACCCTCGTTACAGGGGCTTCGTCACTACTACGGGCCGGTCCGCCGGCGCGTCCGGCCCGGTACTCGAAGTCCCTACGGGATACTCCCGACCCGGGCTCTCCCGGGTGACCGCGTCGCTGAACGCGGCCATGCCGGACACGCCTTCCCACGTTCCGTACGAGAGCGGCAGACAGAGCTCACGTCACCTCTACGCCGGACGCCGCCCGGCCAGTCGACGGGCTCCCGCCGGGCTTGTCCCGGAGTTGAAGACACACCCCGGTTTTGACGCCATCTGAAAATTTTCCGACGCTTCGCCAGTGATCGTCTCCCCTGTCCCCACCTGACGCCTCCCAGGCGCCTTTTCCTCATCGCTCACCACGACAGTCTTCAGCCAACGCAGCATGAGGCGGTTTGAAGCCTCCCCCCGCAGGGCGGCTCCGAAGGGCCAATCCTTCATCTCCCGTACAGCACCGCATCCAAGATGCTCATCTACCTACATCCGGGCATCCTCTCTGCATTCGTGGCACACGTCTTCGAACTTGATGGGGGTGCGGCGGTGACGGGTAGGCTTGCCGGTCACGGTGTGTGATGTGGTGGGGTGTGGGTGCCCCGGACGCAAGTGGCCCGCGGGCCTTCGTGATCATGGTTGTTCTCTACGCAACGATCGTGAAATCCCAGGGGCTTGGACATCGACGACACCGGGGGCGGCGGGGGCGGCGGTCTGCGACGGCTCTCGTACCGTCGTGCAGGCCCGGCCGCGACCTGCACCTGTCCTGGCCGATCGTGCAGCGCTGCTTCGAGGACCACGCCGCGAAGGTGATGCCCGCGACCCCGCCTGCGACCGAGGCGATCGGGATGGACGAGACCCGGCGGGGCAGACGATGACCCCGACCACTGGACCATCGCCGGGCGCCCGGGCCGTGGCTCGGACTTCGGATACTTCGAGGGCAGTTTCACCGAGTTCTTGTACACCTTTGTATGGGACACCATGGAAATGCCCTTCATTTCCGAGCGCGAGGGTGGCGTCCCGATCCCGTTCGACCCGGATACCGGGGAGTGGCTGACAGGCGGTGCCGGTGAGCGGCTGGCCGCATACAGCCGTTTCGCAACCGACTGACGACGTATCCCGCCGGCCTCCTGTGGGAGCAGGGCGTGGGGCCCCGGGTGTGCCGCGTCGGCGCGCCCGGGGCTCTGTGTCTCCGCTTCTCCGTGAGGATGGGTCGGGCGTGGGTGAGACGCGCTGCCACAGGGCCGGGACGTTCGGGGGCTGCCAGCCGGTCTGGGCCTGGTGGCCCTGGAGACAGGGGTAGGTGGCGCCGCCGTAGGTGACGGTGTCGCCCGCCCGGTGGACGGTGCCCGCGGACCAGGTGCTGCCGGGTTCCTCCTCCCCGGGCGGGTCGTCATCGTCGCCGCCGGTCGTCTGGTTCGGGCTGGTCCTGGCGCCCAGGATGACGGCTCGGTCCCAGCAGCGGATCCATGAGGTCCAGGGGAGCGGCGGATCACTGTCGACGAGTCGGGGGTGTCCGTCGAGACGGACCACACCTTCGCCAGGTTCGACTGGCCGGCGATGTCCCGGTACGTCGAGACACGTCGTCTGTACGTGCTGGTCAGCGCCGACAAGCGGGCATCGTGCCTGGTCATTCTGCCCAAGCGGGGGGTGGGCGGGCGGGACGAGTCCGTGCGGTCGCGTGCCCTCTTGGACGGACACCTCGCCGGAGGTGAACGGCGGTTTCCGGCGTCGTCCTGAGCGGCGTCATGGCCGGTGCGTGGCTCAGGGCCGTACCGGTTCGATCACGGCTTTCGCACGGTCCCTGTGCACAGCCTGTGGTGGCAAAAGACAATGCCCTTCGGTGATCCTGCGCGGTGTGGCCGTGCAGCCCCACCGCCGCTGTGTACTGCACCGTTTCCGATGAGAGAGCCCGTGAGCACCGTCCCATCTCCCGAACACCCCGACGAGCGGCCCGACGAGGAGTCCTCGATACCCGACGAGCAGTGGGAGGCGTTCCTGCGGGACGCCTCGGAGGGTGGCGGGGCTCCGGCGCCCGAGGAGCCGTCGGCGCGGGCCCGGATGGTGACCCGGCGGCTGCGGGAGGAGGCCGATGCGCAGCAGCGCGGCAGCAGTACCCGCCGCCGGTGGCGGGTACGGCTCGGGCGTCGTAAGAAGGCGCGGGCGGCGGAGCCCTGGGCCCCTTCCGGCTGGCGTACCGGGCCTGTGTGGCAGGAGATCAATGGCAGGGCGCACCGTCGGCGTCAGGTCTGGTCGGCCCTCGGTGTGCTGCTGGCGGTGGCGGTCGCAGTGGTCGCGGTCCGTCCCTCGCTGTTGCTGGACCGGCTGCCCGGCTACGATTCGACGGCAGCCGCTTCCCCCTCACCACTGCCCGCCGAGACGGTCCTGCCGACCGGCGCCCCGGCCGACGTCGAGCAGGCCGGGACACCCACGCGCGAGCACCCGTTCCGCGGCTCGCCGGCCGAGCGGTGGGCCGACGGCGCGGACGCCATCGAGCTCCCGCCCGCGAAGGCGGTCGGCGGGATGAGCAAGGACGATGTGGCGCTCGCGCTGCGTCGCACCAAGGAGTTCCTGGTCGACGCCAACCTGGACGCGGCCGTCCTGCGCGGCGGGCAGCCCACCCGGGCGCTGTCCCTCCTCGAACCGAAGCAGCCGGCCCTGCTGTCGCAACTGGAGCGGTCGCTTCGCGAACCATCGCGGAACGACAACCCCCTCGGCCTCTTCAGTCGCTTCGACCCGGACGAGGCGCGCGTGGCCGGGGAGGTGGTCAAGGTGCGTGGCCATATGACGTTCGAGGCCGGCGAGACGGGCGAGGTGCGGGTACACGCGGACTACACCTTCGTCTACCCGCTGGTCCGGGCCGACGGAGACGGCGACCGAGTGGCGCGTACCATCGTCCGCCGCGACGTGACCATGACCCTGGCCGACCCGGCCGAGTGGATCGTCACCAAGGGCAAGCTCACGCTCGAGTCGTACGCCTCCGAGTTCTTCAACAGCGAGTGCGACATCGACGACGGCTACTTCCATCCCGTCTTCCCCGGCGACGCCCCCACTGGCGCCCCGGCCACCGGCCCGTCCAAGGACCCCTACGATCGCAGGCAGTCCCTGATGGATGAGGAGGCGCAGCACGAGGAGTGCGGGACGGTCACCCGTACCTGACGGGGAGCTGGAGCGGGACCTGACGGGCCTCAGCCTGGATCCACCGCGCGATAGGCGGTCTGTGGGCGGCGAAATGAGAAGAGGTGCCCGCTGACCTGGGATGATGGGAATTCCTACGCCCTCATCAGTCCCACGAAGCAAGGCATCTCGTAAGTGAGAGTCTTCCACAGCCCGGCGGCGCAGTTCGCCGCGTTCGACGACCTGGACCGGGTCGCGCATGCCGGGCTGGTCCCGACAATGCGGCTGGCCGAGCGGTGCGGTCTGCCCCGGTTGGCGGCCGAGCAGGTGAAGCTCACCGGCGCGAGGAACGGTGCCGGTACGGCAGCCGACGCGAAGGCCCTGTCGATCGTGGGCGACATGATCGCCGGGGCCGACAGCATCGACGACCTGGATGTTCTTCGGCCCGGTGGCCTGCCGCGAAGCAAACGGGCGCGCAGGGCCGTCGCCTCGCCCGCGACTACGAGACCCTCACCACCAGCTCCGAGGCCGTGATCCACATCGCGTCGATCGACGACCTCGCCAGTGCATAACGGACGACCTGGCGAGGAGTCCACGTATGGCTCAGGTGCGGCGGCGAGGGGTGAGGTGGATACGGGCGCGGGGTTGTGCGGAGATCCCGCCATGGCCCGGTGCCTCGATGGAGGGTGCCATCTCGACCGCGCCGGGCAGGGGATGCTGTCACCGATGAGCCGCGGCTGGACGCTGTCCACTGCCTGCCGGTCCTGCCTCAGTGGGGCGTCGTCAAAGATCACGGTGATCGAATCGGCGTCGGCGTAAACGCGAACGAGACGTTCATGCGGGCTGAGGTGTTGCGTGCGTCGCGTGCGGCAGTTGCTGTCGCCGTGCTGTGCGGTTTCGTGGTGCAGGCCGATCTGGCGGCGGCCTCCGATGTGGACATCGTCGGCGGCGCGTAGGCCTCAGTGGGCCGCTCCGTCGCAGCCGACGGCGGTTCCGGTCCGATGTTCGGGGAGGAGGCGTCGGCTGCTGCCGGCAGTGGCGAGACCACGCAGGCCACCAGGCCGCCCTCGCCGAGGCGAAGGACGGCGGCGAGCGTGCGGAGGTCGACGCGCTGCGCACCGAGTACGCCACGACCTACGCCAACCCCGATGGGATCACTCTCACGCTGGAGGACTCGGCGGTCCCGTCGTCGAAGACCTCGGCTGCCGACGCCGTGATGGCCCGGGTGAACCAGACGTTCAGTGTGTCGACGTCCCGGCGTCCCAGCAGCCTGCGACGCGCTCCCGGTCCTCGTCGGAGACCGTGAGGCCCCGATGACGCAGGGGAGCTGCTGGGTGGGCTGTGACGGTAAGAAGGAGAGGTCCATCAGTCCGCGAGCCCCGAATCCTCGGCCGGCGCGAAGAGCTCCGCCGCCGACCTCGCCGTGACAGCCCTCTCGAGCCACAGGTCCAGTACCTCGGGGTCACCACAGCCGGAAATCCGCTCCCGGTCCTCTTCGCTGAGCTCGACACCCCGGTGGCCCAGAAACACCAGAACGGCCTCTGCCCGGCCCTCGGCGCGGAGCTGCTGGGCGGTCTGTGACTGGAAGAAGGAGAGGTCGACGGCCATGAGATGCCTCCAGAGATCCGCGGCCTGCGTCGTGCCCAGGCCCTGTTCCATGAGTTCGATGAAGGTGCCTGCGGTGCTCTCGTCGTCGGCCGACAGGCCTTTCAGTGCCTTGGCCAGCGCATTCAGTATGGCATCGGCTTCCGGCTCGCAGCGGTGCAACGCTGCCGACAGGATCGTGAGCGGGATGTCCCGGGCGGCTTCGTCGGGGCTGTCGATCACCGGCACGTTGTCGGGGCCCAGGACCAGGGGCCGCAGGGTGAGCGAGGGCCACTGGCGCGGGCCGATGTCGAACTGCCGGGCCGCCCAGGCAGCCGTCTTGCGGTCCGGGCACACGACGAGGAGGACCGGCGGGACGCGGTACTTGGCGTACACGTGGGAGAGGTAGTAGGCCCAGCTCGCCGGCTTGTGCGGGCTCGGCTTGCTCTGCGACTCGACGGCCAGGACGAACGCGCCGTCCTCGGTGTCCATGCGCAGCAGCGTGTCCACCCGCCGCTCCAGCGGCCGGGTCTCCGTGAGGTCGGTGGAGAGCTCCGAGGCGGACACGGGCGGGGGGAAGGCGACGCCGAGGTTCCTGGCGACGCGCGCGAAGAGGCCCGGTTCCTGCTGGAAGATCCGGTGCAGGGCCTCATGGGATGAGCTGACCATGAGGCGAACGTAGGGGGGAACGGCATGTGCTGCCCGCATAGGGCCCACTCTTCGCACGATCGAGCGACCGTAGAGGCGCATGCGTTGACGCCCGCACCGCGAAAGCGAAAGGGCCCGTACGACCGAAGTCGTACGGGCCCTCTCAGGTGCTCGCAAGCAGGAGCTACCAGGTCAGATCAGCAAGCTCACTTGTTGATCTTGGTGACCTGGCCGGCGCCCACGGTCCGGCCACCCTCACGGATGGCGAACTTCAGGCCCTCTTCCATGGCGACGGGCTGGATGAGCTCCACCTTCATCTCGGTGTTGTCACCCGGCATGACCATCTCGGTGCCCTCGGGGAGGGTCACCACGCCGGTCACGTCCGTCGTACGGAAGTAGAACTGCGGGCGGTAGTTGTTGAAGAAGGGGGTGTGACGGCCACCCTCGTCCTTCGACAGGATGTAGGCCTGGGCCTCGAACTCGGTGTGCGGGGTGACCGAGCCCGGCTTGATGATGACCTGGCCGCGCTCGACGTCCTCGCGCTTGATGCCGCGGAGCAGCAGACCGACGTTCTCACCGGCCTGGCCCTCGTCGAGCAGCTTGCGGAACATCTCGATGCCGGTGACCGTGGTGGTGGTCTTCTCCGGCTTGATGCCCACGATGTCGACGGTCTCGTTGACCTTGAGGACACCACGCTCGATACGACCGGTGACGACGGTGCCACGACCGGTGATCGTGAAGACGTCCTCGATCGGCATCAGGAACGGCTTGTCGACGTCGCGCTCGGGCTGCGGGATGCTCTCGTCCACGGCCTTCATCAGCTCGAGGACGGTGTTGCCCCACTCCTTGTCGCCCTCGAGGGCCTTGAGCGCCGAGACCTTGACGACCGGCAGGTCGTCGCCCGGGAACTCGTACTCGGAGAGCAGCTCACGAACCTCGAGCTCGACGAGCTCCAGGATCTCCTCGTCGTCCACCATGTCGGCCTTGTTCAGGGCGACGACGATGTACGGAACACCGACCTGGCGGGCCAGGAGCACGTGCTCCTTGGTCTGCGGCATCGGGCCGTCGGTGGCCGCGACCACGAGGATGGCGCCGTCCATCTGCGCCGCACCCGTGATCATGTTCTTGATGTAGTCCGCGTGACCGGGGCAGTCGACGTGGGCGTAGTGACGCTGCTCGGTCTGGTACTCGACGTGGGAGATCGAGATCGTGATACCGCGCTGGCGCTCTTCGGGAGCCTTGTCGATCTGGTCGAAGGCCGAGGCCTCGTTCAGGTCCGGGTACGCGTCGTGCAGCACCTTGGTAATGGCGGCCGTGAGGGTCGTCTTACCGTGGTCGATGTGACCGATGGTGCCGATGTTGACGTGCGGCTTAGTCCGCTCGAACTTCGCCTTCGCCACTGGGGTCCTCCTGTGGAGTGGTTCTGTACGCCTTGCTTCAACGGCGCCAGGTGATCTTTGCTGGGAAACCCGGGCCCGGGACATTCCACCGGGGTGACGGCGGAATGTCCCCTGCAGGCTCCGGGGTCAAGCCTAAAGCGTGGATACGGAGTCCGTTGAACGGAGTCCGCTACTCGCCCTTGGCCTTCGCGATGATCTCCTCGGCGACGTTCCGCGGAACCTCGGCGTAGGAGTCGAACTGCATGGAGTAGCTGGCACGGCCGGACGTCTTGCTGCGCAGGTCGCCGACGTAGCCGAACATCTCCGAGAGGGGCACGAGCCCCTTCACGACGCGGGCACCCGCCCGCTCCTCCATGGCCTGGATCTGGCCACGGCGGGAGTTGATGTCGCCGATGACCTCACCCATGTAGTCCTCGGGCGTGGTGACCTCGACGGCCATCATCGGCTCCAGGAGCACGGGCGAAGCCTTGCGCGCGGCCTCCTTGAAGGCCTGCGAACCGGCGATCTTGAACGCGAGCTCGGAGGAGTCGACCTCGTGGTAGCCACCGTCGATGAGCGTGACGCGGACGCCCGTCATCTCGTAGCCGGCCAGGATGCCGAACTGCATGGCCTCCTGGGCACCGGCGTCCACCGAAGGGATGTACTCCTTCGGGATGCGGCCACCGGTCACCTTGTTCACGAACTCGTAACTGGCGTCGCCGCCCTCGATCGGCTCGATCGCGATCTGCACCTTGGCGAACTGACCGGTACCACCGGTCTGCTTCTTGTGGGTGTAGTCCACGCGCTCGACGGCCTTGCGGATCGTCTCACGGTACGCGACCTGGGGCTTGCCGACGTTGGCCTCGACCTTGAACTCACGGCGCATACGGTCGACCAGCACCTCGAGGTGCAGCTCGCCCATGCCACCGATGATGGTCTGACCGGTCTCCTCGTCCGAGTGGACCTGGAAGGACGGGTCCTCCTCGGCCAGGCGCTGGATCGCGACGCCCAGCTTCTCCTGGTCACCCTTCGACTTGGGCTCGATGGCGACCTGGATGACCGGCGCCGGGAAGTCCATGGACTCCAGGATGACCGGGCTCTTGTCGTCGGACAGCGTCTCACCGGTGGTGGTCTGCTTCAGGCCCATGACGGCGACGATGTCACCGGCGCCCACCGACTCGATCTCCTCACGCTTGTTGGCGTGCATGCGGTAGATCTTGCCGATGCGCTCCTTCTTGCCCTTCACGGAGTTCAGCACCGCGGTGCCGGACTCCAGGCGGCCCGAGTAGACCCGGACGAAGGTGAGCTTGCCCAGGTGCGGGTCGCTCATGATCTTGAACGCGAGCGCGGCGAGGGGCTCGTCCTCCGACGGCTTGCGCTTGATGACGACCTCGGGGTCCTTGACGTCGTGGCCCTCGATGGCCTCCACGTCGAGCGGGGTCGGCAGGTAGCGCACGACCGCGTCGAGCAGGGGCTGAACGCCCTTGTTCTTGAACGCGGTGCCGCAGAACACCGGGGTGACGGTGGTCTCGGTGGACTTGCCGGAGGCGATGGTGATGCGACGGATCGCGGCGTACAGCTGCTCCGTGGTGGGCTCCTGGCCCTCCAGGTACAGCTCCATCAGCTCTTCGTCGTTCTCGGCGACGGCCTCGAGCAGCTTGCCGCGCCACTCCTCGGCGGCCTCGGTGTGCGTGGCCGGGATGTCGACGACGTCGTACATCTCGCCCTTGGTGGCCTCGGCGGACCACACGTAGGCCTTCATCGTCACGAGGTCGACGACGCCCTTGAAGTCCGCCTCGGCACCGATCGGCAGCTGCATGACGAGCGGCTGCGCGCCCAGGCGGTCGCTGATCATGTCGACACAACGGTGGAATTCGGCACCGGTGCGGTCGAGCTTGTTGACGAAGCAGATACGCGGAACGCCGTAGCGGTCCGCCTGACGCCACACCGTCTCGGACTGCGGCTCGACACCGGCGACACCGTCGAACACCGTCACGGCACCGTCGAGGACGCGCAGCGAGCGCTCCACCTCGACGGTGAAGTCGACGTGGCCCGGGGTGTCGATGATGTTGATCGTGTAGTCGTTGTCCTCGAGCGGCCAGTGACAGGTGGTCGCGGCGGAGGTGATGGTGATACCACGCTCCTGCTCCTGCTCCATCCAGTCCATGGTGGCAGCGCCCTCGTGGACCTCACCGATCTTGTAGGAGACGCCGGTGTAGAACAGGATCCGCTCGGTGGTCGTCGTCTTGCCCGCGTCGATGTGGGCCATGATCCCGATGTTGCGGACCTTGGCCAGGTCAAGTGAAGTGGTAGCCATAAGGCTTCAGTCTTCTCTCGGTCTCGATGTGGGTAGCGACTACCAGCGGTAGTGCGCGAAGGCCTTGTTGGACTCGGCCATCTTGTGCGTGTCCTCGCGCTTCTTCACAGCGGCGCCGAGGCCGTTGGAGGCGTCGAGGAGCTCGTTGAGCAGACGCTCGGTCATGGTCTTCTCGCGACGGGCGCGGGAGTAACCGACCAGCCAGCGCAACGCCAGGGTGTTGGCACGACCGGGCTTGACCTCGATCGGAACCTGGTACGTGGCGCCACCGACACGGCGGGACTTGACCTCGAGGGTCGGCTTGATGTTCTCCAGGGCGCGCTTCAGCGTGATGACGGGGTCGTTGCCCGTCTTCTCGCGCAGACCCTCCATGGCGCCGTAGACGATGCGCTCGGCGGTGGAGCGCTTGCCGTTCAGCAGCACCTTGTTGATCAGGGAGGTCACCAGAGGAGAACCGTAGACCGGGTCGATGATGACCGGGCGCTTCGGGGCGGGGCCCTTACGAGGCATTCTTACTTCTCCTTCTTGGCGCCGTAGCGGCTGCGGGCCTGCTTGCGGTTCTTGACACCCTGGGTGTCGAGGGAACCGCGGATGATCTTGTAGCGAACACCCGGCAGGTCCTTCACACGGCCGCCGCGCACGAGCACGATGGAGTGCTCCTGCAGGTTGTGCCCCTCACCCGGAATGTAAGCGGTGACCTCGATCCCGCTGGTCAGACGCACACGCGCGACCTTACGCAGGGCCGAGTTCGGCTTCTTCGGGGTGGTCGTGAACACACGCGTGCAGACGCCGCGACGCTGGGGCGAACCCTCGAGTGCGGGCGTCTTGTTCTTCTCGACCTTGTCCTGCCGGCCCTTCCGGACCAGCTGCTGGATCGTAGGCACTACTTCTCCGGTTTCTGTGTGCCGAATGGTGAAGCTAACCTGGAACGTCGCCGACCCACGCGGTCGGGTGTGTCGAATCCTGCGGACTCCCGCCGCAAGGCAGAAGAAGGCGCTGAATCACGGTGGCCGTTGCACAGCCCCCGGTGCGGTGTGATGGCACGCACGAAGGCCAGGGCACACCCCAGGCACAAGGTCTGAGCGTACCTACCTCACGGACTCCGGTCAAAACAAATGGAGCGCGGCCCGACACGCCGGACTCCTCCCGCTTCGCCCCGCCGCGTTTCCGAACCCTTCCGAACCCTTCCGAACAGACCGTAACCGGCGCCGCCCACGGACAGCGGCGGGTCCCCGGCCGGCCGATGGCCTGCCCGCGACCGATCCGTGGCCGATCCGTGGCCGATATCCCGTGTTGGCCGGATCGCGCCCTTTACACGGGCGGTGCTCAGTACTTTGATCCGTCCGCCGCAGACGAACGGGGGGGTTCAGCTGATGACATCGGCGCCGTACGGACCGGACGACAGCCGTCTGGAGGACCGGGTACCTTTCCTGGCCCGTCTGGAGAGCCAGGAAAGGACCGCACTGCTCTCGCTCGGCCGCGAGCTGCACTTCGCCCCACGGGTCGTCCTGCTGCACCAGCGCGAGCCGTCCTCGCACGTCCTGTTGCTGGTCCAGGGCTGGACGAAGGTCACGGCCGCGGCGGCCAACGGCTACGAGGCGCTGCTCGCCCTGCGAGGCGCCGGCGACGTCGTCGGCGAGTCGGCGGTGCTGACCGGGCGCCCCCGGTCGGCGACGGTGACCGCGCTGGAGCCGGTGCGGGCGGTGGCCGTGGAACACCTGCGCTTCAAGGAATTCCTGGGCCACTCCCCCGCGGTGTCCTTCGCCCTCCTCGGCCTCACGGCGGACCGCACCCGGGCGGCCGACCGGCGGCGCCTGGAGTTCGCGTCGATGAGCGTCCGTCAGCGTTTCGCGGTGTTGCTTCTCGATCTGGCCCGCAGCCACGGCCGCCGTACCTCCGAGGGCATCGAGCTCGCCGTGCCGCTCAGCAAGCAGGAGCTCGCGGGCTCGGTCGGCGCATCGCGGGAGATGGTGCAGCGTCTGCTGCGGGAGCTGCGCGAGAAGGAAGCCGTCTCGACCGGCCGCCGCACGCTGCTGATCCTCCGCCCCGACATCCTGCGCCGCATCGCCACCGACCAGCCGACCCCAGGCATCCCGTCCCCCCGAACCCCCGGCTGACCGACGCCCGGCCCCGCAATCCAGCCCCTCCGGCGTTTGAGGAGCGGGGTCCGGGGTGGAGCCCCGCAATCCAGCCCCTCCGGCGTTTGAGGAGCGGGGTCCGGGGCGGAGCCCCGGGGGTCGGGACGGGAAGGGGCGGCGGGGGCGAGAGAACCGACGCACCACCACGCCTCTGTGCACACGGTCACAGTTCCAGTGGGTCATACGCCCTCACGCCCCACCCCCCGCTCCGGACACTCTGCTGCCCTGCCCCGCCATCCCCACCGTCCGAAGGGCGACCATGACCGACCCCGTGAGCCGCACGATCCTGTTGCTGGACATCGAGAAGTACAGCGACCGGGACGACGTGGAGCAGGCGTACCTGCGGCGCATGCTGTACGACGTCACCGACCGCGCGCTGGAAGCCGCCGGCATCGACGAGACCCTGCGCATGCGGGCCGACCGCGGTGACTCCGTGATGGAGCTGATCGACGCGAACGCCTCGGTCACGGCGCTGCTACGAGCCCTGCTCACCGAGGTGCCCGCCCAGTTGCGGGCCGTCAACCGCATGGCGTCCCGCTCCGCGCAGATCCGCCTGCGCGGTGTCGTCGCCAGCGGGTACGTGGCCGTCGACCGCCACGACGGCTGGGTCGGATCCGACCTGAACCACGCCTGCCGCCTGCTGGACGCCGCCCTGCTCCGCGCGGCCCTGCGGGAACGCGACGACGACTTCGCCCTGTGCGTTTCGGACTCCCTGTACACCGGCGTCGTACGACACGACCACCCCGGCGTGCCGGCCGCCGGCTTCCACCGCGTGACGGTGGACAGCAAGAACGGCCCGCTGACGGCGTGGCTGCACGGCCGCGTACCGGAGATCTCCGGCCACCGCGGCGAGGACCACGGTGACCGGGGGGCGGGGGAGGTGCCGGGCGGCCCGGGGGACCGCCCGGCACCGGCCGCGACCCCGGCTGCCCCGCAGAACGGACCGCAGAACGGACCGCAGAACGGTCCGCACCAGAACCGCCCGGCGCCGGCCGGACATCGGGGAGCCCCGGCGCCGGGCCCGGCCTTCGACATCAGCGGAGGCACGGTCAGCTTCGGCGGCGGTTACGTCGCCGGGGACCAGCACGGCGTCTCCGGCGGCCAGGTCACCGGTGATGTCGTGATGGGCAGCAAGACGGAGCGGGGTGAGCGGCCGTGAGCGGCCAGGAACCGCCGGCCGCGGGCCCGAACGACGGCAGAGCGGCGGGCGGTGGCCCCTCGGCCGCCCCCGCGCCGAGCGAGGCTCCCGCCGACGAGACCCCCAAGGACGGCGCCGCCGAGGAGTCGGAGGAACGCGACCAGCCGCAGACCGCCTGGTCGGCCCGGCGCGACCTGGTCGACCACAGCCCGCGCACCATGAGAGTCGGCTCGCGGTCCACCTTCGGCGGCGGCTACACCGAGGGCGACCAGCACGGCGTCTCCGGCGGCCGGGTCACCGGCGATGTGGTGATGGGGACCAAGACGGTCCACCACTGGTCGCTCCCAGGACTGTCCGCGGCAGCCCCCGCCGCGGGCGAGATCCCCCGCACCACCCTGGACCGGCTCGCCGCCTCCTTCGTCACCGTCGGCGACACCTTCGAGAGCCTGGTGGACCGGCTGCGCCGCGACCGCGTCCTGGTACTGTCCGGCGCCCGCTTCACCGGCCGGCGCACGGCCGCCCTGATGCTGCTGCACCGCGTGGGCGCCACCCCCGTACTCGCTCTGGACCGCGACACCACACCCGGCTCCCTCGCCGATCGGTTCACCGCACGTGACGCCGACGACGGCACAGCCACACCCACAACCACAGGCTCGGGCTCGGGCTCGGGCTCGGACACACCCTCCACCCGCGCCCGCGGCTACGTCCTCTGCGACCTCGCGACCCACCGCGGCAACGCCCTGCGCGAGAACCACCTGCTCGGTGCCGCGGACCGGCTCGCCGAGCAGGACGCCTACGCGGTGATCACCGTCGGCCCC
Organism: Streptomyces sp. NPDC086080; assembly: GCF_044540255.1. Classification (NCBI taxonomy): domain Bacteria; kingdom Bacillati; phylum Actinomycetota; class Actinomycetes; order Kitasatosporales; family Streptomycetaceae; genus Streptomyces; species Streptomyces sp. NPDC086080. Next base: position 116,048 of record NZ_JBITRU010000004.1, on the reverse strand, counting down.
ACCGCCGTCCTGGAGGACGACGTGTGCGCCGCCGACTGGCGTCCGCCCGCGGCCGAGGACGTGCTGGCCGCACATCTGCGTGCCCGCACCACCGAGGAGACCGCCGAACGCCTGCTGGGCCTCCCGAACGTCAAGGAGTTCCTGGACCGCGGCCACCAACTGCGCGAGGTCGCCGCCTTCGCCCAGCTCCTCGGCCGGTACGCGGCGGGTGAGGTCACCGAACAGGCGGTCGCGGACTTCTCCCTCGTATCGCTGGAGAACCAGGTCCAGGAGTGGTTCGAGGAGGACGAGAACGTCATCCACCTGCGCGACAAGGCGTTCCTCATCGCGCTCGCCGCCTTCGACGACGGCCCGTACGCGCTCACCGCCGAACTCAGCGACCTGCTCTACGGCCTCCTGCAGCAGACGGAGAACCGGGCCCGGGTCCCCGAGATCCCGGTCTTCGGCACCCACATCGGCAAACGGCTCCAGCTCGCCCGCGCCGACCGCCACGAGGCCGAGGAACACACCGAGTGGGGCCCGGTGACCCAGACCAAGGCCGCCTTCCACGACGAGCGGGCCGCCCTGGTCCTGCTGCGGGAGGTGTGGACCGGCCACCCGTCGGCCCGGCCCGCGCTGGTCGCCTGGCTGCGCCACCTCGCCGACGACGGCCGGCCCCTGGTCCGTACCCGGGCCGCGTCCACCGTCGCCGTCCTCGCCCGCACCGACCTGCCCTCCGCGATGGCGCTGGTCATAGAGCCGTGGGCGACCTCCAACCTGTTCCGGCACCGGCTCGTGGCCGTCAACTCGCTCACCCTGGCCCATCACATCGGCACGCCCAACATCCCGCGCATCCTCGACGCCTGGTCCACGGCCGAGGACCGGCGGCTGCGCTGGGTGGCCGTCCGGGCGTACGCGCTGATCGGCCCCGAACGGCCCGCCCAGGCCCTCGCCGCGCTGCGCGACGCCACCCGCGCGCTGTACCGGCACCTCGACGACCCGGACGACTTCGACGTGGAGATGGCGCGGGAGCTCGCCGAGGCCGTGGAACTGCTGCTGCTGTCCCCGGCCGACGCCGAGGTCCTCGCCGGCCTGCTGGCCCGCCTCGACGACGAGCGGGCCGTGCGCGACCTGTCCCTCGGCGGCTTCGTCAACGCCTGCCGCCGTACCGAGGGCGACGAGCGGTACGGCACCCCGCTGGTCCTCAGCTGGTACGCCCGAGCCTCGGCCGACGACGACCGGACCGCCCCCCAGGGCATCGCGCGCCTGTGGCGGGAGGCGCTCGGCGACCCGCACTACACGGGTCACGCGCTGGAGGTGCTGCGCGACTGGGTGCTGATCGCGAGCCGTTCCACGACCGCTGAGTGGGCCCTCGCCGCGCTGCTCCCGACGCTCGTCACCACACCGACCGAGCACCAGCGGCTGAGCCATCTGCTGCGCACCATGCCGGGCGAGGACGGCAACCCTCCGCCCGAGGTCACCACCCGCCTGCTGAGCACGCTCCCGTCCCGCTGACCCGCTCACGAAAGACGCGCCATGCCTTCCTTCCGCCGCCCGTACGACTGGCAGCAGTCCGCCGACCGGCACACCCGGCTGATCGACCCGGTGCTCACCGTGCGGCAGCTGTCCCGTTTCGAGCTGTCCCTCAAGCACGTGGTCCGCATCGACCACGCGCTGGTCTTCTCCACCCCCAAGGGCGGGTACGAGGCCTATCCCCCGCCCACCAGACCGAGCCGCAGCGAGATCGCCGCCCGCCGGTACACCGCGGTGTACGAGGTGGACATGGGCGTCCATCCCTTCACCGACGTCTTCACCCTGCCCAGCGACAACGACGCCCTGGAGTTCACGGCGGAGGTGGACGTCTCCTGGCAGGTGCTGGACCCGGGACGGTTCGTGGCGAGCGGCATCAGGGATGTGCCCGCGATGCTCATCGGCGAGTTGCAGCAGGCGGCGCGGCCGGTCACCCGTGGCTTCGCGATCGCCGACAGCGGCGCAGCCGAGCAGGAGCTGCTGCGTGCGGTCATGCTCCTCGGACCGCTCGGCGCGTCCGCGGGACTCCAGACCACCTGGACGCTGCGGCTGCGCCGCGACCAGGCCAACATCGACCACCAGCACCGGCTCCAGGCCATCGACCACTCCGCGACCGAGCAGATCCGCGCGGCCCAGCAGGGCATGCACGTGGACGCCGAGATGGATCAACGCCACCGGCAGCAGGACGAGCTGCAGCTCGAACGGGCCATGGAGTACGGGCGCCGGCAGCAGGAACTGGCCTTGCAGCAGCAGCGCTGGCAGCACGAGCAGATGATGCTCGAGGGACGGCAGGCGCTGGAGTTGCAGCAGATCGAGGCGGAGAAGATCCGCTTCTACGAGTGGCATCTGTCGCAGGGCGGTGTGCAGTCCTGGGCGCTCCATCTCGCCCAGCACCCTGAGGACTCGCGGCTCGTGATGACCAGCATGCGCGACGACCAGCTCCGGATGATCCAGGCGCAGATGGAGCTGGTGAAGGAGCTGCTGGGGAGCGAGGGCGCCGAGAAGTTCGAGCTGGAGGGGCCCAAGCAGCTGGCGCTGCGCACCGTCAGCGACATCCTCACCCAACGCCTCCCCGGTGTCCCCCAGCACCCGCCGCTGCTCCCCTCGCCGGACGGCCACCCGGACACCCCGCCCGCCCCGGGGACGAGCACGGGACCGGGTGACCCCCCGGTCGTGGGCGGGGGCACACCGCCCGCACCGTCTTCGCCACACGCGGCCCCCGATCCCGCCCAGCCGTACCCGCCAGGAGCCCCACAGACACTGCCCACCACGCCCTACGCGCCACCCGCGGCGGCCCATGTGCCACCTCCGCCCCGTGCGGCCCCCGGCCCCACGCCGCCCGGCACACCGGCATCGGCCGCGCCGCACCCACCGCACACCGCTGCGGCCGGACCACCCGCGAGCCCCGCCCCGCCGCCCTACACGCCCACCGTTCCCGCCACGCCCACCGTTCCCGCCACGCCGTACGCGCCGCAGCCCGCTGCCGCCGTGCCGTACCCCCCGCAGCCCGCTCCCGCCACCCCCGCGTGGCAGCCACCGCCGGGCTACGGCACCACACCCACCGCGCCCGACCAGGTTCCACCCGCCACGCCCGTCACACCCACCGGGTCCGCGGAGGGGCCCGAGGCCTCACCGCCCCCGGGTCCGCCGGCGCAGGGCCACACCGCCGCGGCCGAGGAGGGCACTCCATGACGGCCGACCCGGCGCCGCCGGCGCCCGCCCCGACGGCGACCCCGGACGCCTCTGCTCCGGCCCCGGCTCCCCCGCACGCCCCCTCATCCGCACCCCGCGCACAGTTGTGCGAGCGGCTGCTGGCGGACCTGCGTACCGAGATAGCCCGCGCCGACAGCAAGGCGGCCGTCCTGGTTGCCGCGCTCGGCATCACCGCGGGCGTGTTCAGCGGACTGCTCGCCGGTCAGGACTGGTCCCCGGACTCCCTCTCGGCGACCGGTGCCACGGTGTGGTGGGCCGGGACCGCGGCTCTCGCGCTGTCCCTGTTCGCGCTGCTCCTGGCCGTACTGCCCCGCTACCGCAGCGGGTCCTGGGTCCAGGGGCAGCCGTTGTCGTACTTCGGGGACATCCAGCGGGCCGTGCGGGCGGGCCGGCTGGACACCGCGCTCGCCGACACCGAGGCCGACCCGGTGGCCGGCCTGACGGCGGCGCTCACGGAGACGAGCCGGATCGCCTGGCGCAAGCACCAGTGGATCCGTACCGGCCTCATCGCCTTCTGCACCGGCACGCTCCTGTTGCCGGCCTCCCTGCTGATCGGCTGACCCACGGGCCGGCCACCGCTCACGTCAAGCGAAGGAAGCACCATGACCCAGTCACCGCCGACCCCACCGGAACACCCGGAACCGACCGGCCGCACCCACCAGCCGCAGGCCGCACCCAAGGCTCCGCCCAAGGCCGAGCCCGCACCCTCACCGTCCCCGCCGGCCGCACCCCGGCCTCGCATCCCCGGACAGCACCAGCCAGCCCCGCAGTCCCCCCGGCCGGTGCGTCCGGGCATGGACGCGCCGCAGCAGCCACGACCCGGCTCGGACGCCCTTTGGTACCCGCGCCCGGGTACGGACACTCCTCAGCAGCCGCGTCCAGGCATGGACGCTCCCCCGTACCCGCATGCCCCCCAGCATCCGAGCCCCGACCCGGCGCCGTACCAGCCGGCCCCGGCCCCTCCGTACCCGAACCCCACGCCACACGCCGCTCAGTACCCGAACCCACAGGCCGCCCCGCCCCCCGCTCCCACCCCCGCGCAGCATCCTCACCCGACACAGGCCCCTCAGTACCCCGCCCCGGCCTCGGCACCGCAAGCCCCTCAGCACCCGAACGCAACCGCCCAAGCACCTCCCTACCCGCAGCACCCGAACCCGACGGAGTACCCGAACCCGACGCCGCAGGCCCCGCAGTACCCGACCTCGGCCCAGCAGGCCCCGCAGTACCCGGCTCCGGCCCAGCAAGCCCCGCAGTACCCCGCCCCCACCCCGCAGGCCCCGCAGTACCCAACCCCGGTCCCACAGGCCGCCCCTTCCCCCGCGCCCCACTCCCCGCAGCACCCGCACCACATCGACACCGACCACCACGGCCGGGTCCACATCTCCGGCCAGCAGCGCCACACCGACGCGACCGCGTTCGGCAACCTGCTGCTCTACCTGCCGAACTTCCTCTGCAGCCTCTTCGTCGTCGGCCTGGTCTCGGCCTTCTTCGGCAGCCTCGGCATCGTGGTCGTACTGGCCTGGCTGGCCAGCGGCGCACTCATGTTCCACCGCCCGACGGAACGCGCCCTCGCGCGCCATCTGCTCCGGTTGCGCTACCCCACCCCACAAGAACGAGCCAAACTCGAACCGGTCTGGCGCGAGGTCACCTCTCGTGCGGGCATCGATGGCCACACCTACGAGCTGTGGATCGAGGACAGCGACAGTCTGAACGCCGTCGCCGCGGCCGGGCACATCGTCGGCGTCACCCGGTTCGCCCTGCACCAGCTGCCCAACGGTGAACTGGCCGCCGTCATGGCCCACGAGCTGGGCCACCACGTCGGCGGCCACGCCTGGTCCTCACTTCTCGGCTACTGGTACGCGCTGCCCGGCCGGTTCGCCTGGCAGCTGGTGCGCGTGGTCACCGCGTTCATGTTCCAGCTGTCGCGGGTGTTCTCCTGCTTCGGCGTGGTGTTCTTCTGCCTCGTCGTAGGCGGCATCACCCTCGCCTCGCTCAGCACCCTGTACGGGCTGCCGCTGCTGTTCCTCGGCCTGCCGTACGCGCTCGCCGCCGTCGGCCGCCGTGCCGAACTGCGCGCCGACCAGCACGCCGCCGCGCTCGGCTTCGCCCCGATGCTCGCCGCCGTACTGGAGAAGATGCATCAGGCGGAGCAGTACGAGCAGCAGCAGGCCGCCATGATCGCCGCCGCCGCCGGAAACAGTCCGGCCACCGAGACCCCGGCGAGCAGGCTGCTGGCCTCGCACCCGGACTACCACACCCGGCTGCACCACCTGCAGCCCTACCTCCAGCCGGCTCGCTGATCCGCCGTACGGCGGACGCCTGGCCAGGACCAGCCAGGACCGGTCAGCCCGTTCCCGCCAGCGCGGCCAGGAAGACGAAGAAGGTCAGGAACAGCAGCCAGCCGGCCACGGACAGCCAGCCGAGCACCAGCCCGGTCAGGACGAAGCCCTCACCGGCCTCGCCGGTGCGGCGGATCTCCGACTGCGCCATGTGGCCGAGGATCACGGCCGGGAGGCCGGTGAGCCCGCCTGTGAACAGGGTGAGGATGCCGCACACCATCGAGCCGACCGCCTTGCCGTTGGTCGGCGGCTGCGGCCGGGGCAGGAACGTCGCCGACACCGGTCCGGCGGCCGCCGTCGGCTGGAACGGCTGGAGCTGCGGGCCCTGCGGCAGATCGGCCACCAGCAGCGACAGCTCGGCTATGGTGCGGGCGCTGTAGGCCCGGGCGACGCGCTTCTCGAATTCGGGATGGTCCAGCCGGCCCTCGCCGTACCCGGCCCGCAGGACGTCCACCGCGCGCTCGCGGTCCGCGTGGGAAGCCAGCATCGACGGAGTGCCGGGCCCCTGCAGGGGATTGCCCTGCCACGGAGTCGGGTACGACACGGCTGCCTCCCGGGGGGCCGGACAGATATCCCTGATCAGTCTTTCCACCCACTTGAACGCACCGTACCGGGAGTTTGGTTCCACCGGCACGGGTACCGCTCCCGGTATCCCGCGCTCCGGTACGCCGAGGAACAACGCCGAGGGGCGGCCACCCCGTACGGAGTGACCGCCCCTCGGATCAAGCTGCCCGCTTACTGGTTGTACGGACCGTAGTCGTAGTCCTCCAGCGGAACGGCCTGGCCGGAGCCCGTGCCGAACGGCGAGTAGTCGATGTCGTCGTAGCCGACGGCCGAGTACATCGCGGCCTTGGCCTCCTCGGTCGGCTCGACCCGGATGTTGCGGTAGCGGGACAGACCCGTACCGGCCGGGATGAGCTTACCGATGATGACGTTCTCCTTGAGGCCGATGAGGCTGTCGGACTTGGCGTTGATCGCCGCGTCCGTCAGCACCCTGGTCGTCTCCTGGAAGGAGGCGGCCGACAGCCAGGACTCCGTCGCCAGCGAGGCCTTGGTGATACCCATCAGCTGCGGACGACCGGAGGCCGGGTGACCGCCCTCCTGCACCACACGACGGTTCTCGGTCTCGAACTTCGAGCGCTCGACCAGCTCGCCGGGCAGCAGTTCGGCGTCGCCCGACTCGATGATCGTCACGCGGCGCAGCATCTGCCGGATGATGATCTCGATGTGCTTGTCGTGGATCGACACACCCTGCGAGTTGTAGACCTTCTGGACCTCGCCGACCAGGTGGACCTGGACGGCACGCTGCCCCAGGATGCGCAGCACGTCGTGCGGGTTGGTGGCACCCACGGTGAGCTGCTGGCCCACCTCGACGTGCTCGCCCTCGGAGACCAGGACCTTGGCACGCTTGGAGATCGGGAACGCCGTCTCGTCGCTGCCGTCGTCCGGGGTGACGACGAGCTTCTTGGTCTTCTCGGTCTCCTCGATCCGCACGCGGCCGGAGGCCTCGGAGATCGGGGCGACACCCTTGGGCGTACGGGCCTCGAAGAGCTCGACGACACGGGGCAGACCCTGGGTGATGTCGTCACCGGCCACACCACCGGTGTGGAAGGTACGCATCGTCAGCTGGGTACCGGGCTCACCGATGGACTGGGCGGCGATGATGCCGACCGCCTCACCGATGTCGACCAGCTTGCCGGTGGCCAGCGAACGGCCGTAGCACATCGCGCAGGTGCCGACGGCGGACTCGCAGGTCAGGACCGAGCGGGTCTTGACCTCCTCGACGCCGCGGGAGACGAGCTCCTCGATGAGGACGTCGCCCAGGTCGGTGCCGGCCGGGGCCAGCACCTGGCCGTCGACCACGATGTCCTCGGCGAGGCAGCGCGCGTACACGGAGGTCTCGACGTCGCCCTCCTTGCGGAGCACGCCCGTCTCGTCCCGGCTGGCGATCTTGAGGCGCAGGCCGCGATCGGTGCCGCAGTCCTCCTCGCGGATGATGACGTCCTGGGAGACGTCGACCAGACGACGGGTGAGGTAACCCGAGTCGGCGGTCCGCAGGGCGGTGTCCGCGAGACCCTTACGGGCACCGTGCGTGGAGATGAAGTACTCCAGCACGGACAGGCCCTCACGGAACGACGCCTTGATCGGACGCGGGATCGTCTCGTTCTTCGCGTTCGACACCAGACCACGCATACCGGCGATCTGACGCATCTGCATCATGTTGCCTCGTGCGCCCGAGTTCACCATCATGAAGATCGGGTTGGTCTTCGGGAAGTTGTCGTTCATCGCCTCGGCGACCTCGTTGGTCGCCTTGGTCCAGATCGCGATGAGCTCCTGCGTGCGCTCGTCCTTGGTGATCAGACCGCGCTCGTACTGCTTCTGGACCTTCTCGTCCTGCGCCTCGTAGCCCTTGACGATCTCCTTCTTCGCCTCGGGAACGACGACGTCGGAGATGGCGACGGTGACACCGGAACGGGTGGCCCAGTAGAAGCCGGACGCCTTCAGGTTGTCGAGCGTCGCCGCCACGATGACCTTCGGGTAGCGCTCGGCGAGGTCGTTGACGATCTCGGAGAGCTGCTTCTTGCCGACCTCGTAGTCGACGAACGGGTAGTCCTCGGGCAGCAGCTCGTTGAAGAGCGCACGGCCCAGGGTGGTGTTCAGCCGGAAGCTGTCACCCTGCTGCCACTCCGGCTCGCCCTCCTCGCGCGCCGGCGGGGTCCAGCCGCGCGGCGGGATGGTGCCGACCGGGAAGCGGACGTCGATCCTCGACTGGAGCGACAGCTCGCCCGCGTCGAAGGCCATGATCGCCTCGGCGACCGAGGCGAAGGAGCGGCCCTCGCCCTTGAGGTCACGCATCTCGCCGTCGGTGGTGAGGAAGAACAGACCGAGGACCATGTCCTGGGTCGGCATCGTCACCGGACGGCCGTCGGCCGGCTTGAGGATGTTGTTCGAGGACAGCATCAGGATGCGGGCCTCGGCCTGCGCCTCCGCGGACAGCGGCAGGTGCACGGCCATCTGGTCACCGTCGAAGTCCGCGTTGAACGCGGTGCAGACGAGCGGATGGATCTGGATGGCCTTGCCCTCGACCAGCTGCGGCTCGAAGGCCTGGATGCCGAGGCGGTGCAGGGTGGGCGCACGGTTCAGCAGCACCGGGTGCTCGGCGATGACCTCTTCGAGGACGTCGTACACCACGGTGCGGCCGCGCTCGACCATGCGCTTGGCCGACTTGATGTTCTGCGCGTGGTTCAGGTCCACCAGGCGCTTCATCACGAACGGCTTGAACAGCTCCAGCGCCATCGCCTTCGGCAGACCGCACTGGTGCAGCTTGAGCTGCGGACCGACGACGATCACGGAACGCGCGGAGTAGTCCACGCGCTTGCCGAGGAGGTTCTGACGGAAGCGGCCCTGCTTGCCCTTGAGCATGTCGGACAGCGACTTCAGCGGACGGTTGCCGGGGCCCGTCACCGGGCGGCCACGACGGCCGTTGTCGAAGAGCGCGTCCACGGCCTCCTGGAGCATGCGCTTCTCGTTGTTCACGATGATCTCGGGCGCGCCGAGGTCGAGAAGCCGCTTCAGGCGGTTGTTGCGGTTGATGACACGGCGGTACAGGTCGTTCAGGTCGGAGGTCGCGAAGCGGCCACCGTCCAGCTGCACCATCGGACGCAGGTCCGGCGGGATGACCGGCACGCAGTCGAGCACCATGCCCTTGGGGCTGTTGCTGGTCTGCAGGAACGCGGAGACGACCTTGAGGCGCTTGAGCGCACGGGTCTTCTTCTGGCCCTTGCCGGTGCGGATGATCTCGCGGAGACGCTCGGCCTCCTCGTCGAGGTCGAAGGACTCCAGGCGCTTCTGCAGCGCCGCGGCACCCATCGAACCGTCGAAGTACGTGCCGAAGCGGTCACGCAGCTCGCGGTAGAGCAGCTCGTCGCCCTCGAGGTCCTGGACCTTGAGGTTCTTGAACCGGTTCCACACCTCGTCGAGGCGGTCGATCTCGCGCTGCGCACGGTCGCGCAGCTGCTTCATCTCGCGCTCGGCACCCTCGCGCACCTTGCGGCGCACGTCGGCCTTGGCGCCCTCGGCCTCCAGCTCGGCAAGGTCCGTCTCGAGCTTCTTGGCGCGGGCCTCGAGGTCGGCGTCGCGACGGTTCTCGACCTGCTGGCGCTCGACGGAGACATGGGCCTCCAGCGAGGGCAGGTCGCGGGTGCGGCGCTCCTCGTCGACGTACGTGATCATGTACGCCGCGAAGTAGATGACCTTCTCCAGGTCCTTCGGGGCGAGGTCGAGCAGGTAGCCGAGGCGTGACGGGACGCCCTTGAAGTACCAGATGTGGGTGACGGGAGCGGCCAGTTCGATGTGGCCCATCCGCTCACGGCGCACCTTGGCGCGCGTGACCTCGACGCCACAGCGCTCACAGATGATGCCCTTGAAGCGGACGCGCTTGTACTTGCCGCAGTAGCACTCCCAGTCCCGGGTCGGACCGAAGATCTTCTCGCAGAAGAGTCCGTCCTTTTCGGGCTTGAGCGTGCGGTAGTTGATCGTCTCGGGCTTCTTGACCTCGCCGTGGCTCCACTGACGGATGTCGTCAGCGGTAGCCAGACCGATCCGGAGCTCGTCGAAGAAGTTGACGTCGAGCACTATGCGTCAATCCCTCTCAGGGTTGTAAGTCATGGGGTCTGAAACGGGGGTCCTGGGGCCGGCGGCCTTCACGGGGAAGGCCGCCGGACTCCCGTCAGACCTCTTCGACGCTGCTCGGCTCGCGCCGGGACAGGTCGATGCCAAGCTCCTCCGCAGCGCGGAAGACGTCCTCGTCGGTGTCACGCATCTCGATGGACATACCGTCGCTGGACAGCACCTCCACGTTCAGGCACAGGGACTGCATCTCCTTGATGAGCACCTTGAAGGACTCGGGGATGCCGGGCTCGGGGATGTTCTCGCCCTTGACGATGGCCTCGTAGACCTTCACGCGGCCGGTGACGTCGTCGGACTTGATGGTCAGCAGCTCCTGGAGCGCGTAGGCGGCGCCGTACGCCTCGAGTGCCCACACCTCCATCTCGCCGAACCGCTGTCCACCGAACTGAGCCTTACCACCCAGCGGCTGCTGGGTGATCATGGAGTACGGACCGGTCGAACGCGCGTGCAGCTTGTCGTCGACCAGGTGGTGCAGCTTCAGGATGTACATGTAGCCGATCGAGATCGGCTCCGGGAACGGCTCACCCGAGCGGCCGTCGTACAGCCGCGCCTTACCGGTCGGGAGCACCATGCGCTCGCCGTCGCGGTTCGGGATGGTGTGCTGGAGCAGACCCGCGAGCTCGTCCTCGCGCGCACCGTCGAAGACCGGGGTGGCGACGTTGGTACCGGGCTCGACCTTGTCGGCGCCGATGGCCTGGAGCCGCTCGGCCCACTCCTCCGCGATGCCGGAGACGTCCCAGCCGCGGCTGGCGAGCCAGCCGAGGTGGATCTCCAGGACCTGTCCCGGGTTCATTCGGGACGGCACACCCAGCGGGTTGAGGATGATGTCGACCGGGGTCCCGTCCTCGAGGAACGGCATGTCCTCGATGGGCAGGATCTTGGAGATGACGCCCTTGTTGCCGTGCCGGCCGGCGAGCTTGTCACCGTCGGTGATCTTGCGCTTCTGCGCGACGTAGACGCGCACCAGCTGGTTCACACCGGGGGGAAGCTCGTCGCCCTCCTCGCGGTCGAAGACGCGCACGCCGATGACCTTGCCGATCTCACCGTGCGGCACCTTCAGGGAGGTGTCGCGCACCTCGCGCGCCTTCTCACCGAAGATCGCGCGGAGCAGGCGCTCCTCCGGGGTCAGCTCGGTCTCACCCTTGGGCGTGACCTTGCCGACGAGGATGTCGCCGGCGACGACCTCGGCACCGATACGGATGATGCCGCGCTCGTCGAGGTCGGCGAGGACCTCCTCGGAGACGTTCGGGATGTCCCGGGTGATCTCCTCGGGGCCGAGCTTGGTGTCACGGGCGTCGACCTCGTGCTCCTCGATGTGGATCGAGGAGAGGACGTCGTCCTGCACGAGGCGCTGCGACAGGATGATCGCGTCCTCGTAGTTGTGACCCTCCCACGGCATGAACGCGACCAGCAGGTTCTTGCCGAGCGCCATCTCACCGTTCTCGGTGGCCGGACCGTCGGCGAGGACCTGGCCCTCGACGATCCGGTCGCCCTCGGCGACGATGACCTTCTGGTTGACCGAGGTGCCCTGGTTGGACCGGGAGAACTTGGCCAGGCGGTACGTGATGTACGTGCCGTCGTCGTTGGCGGTGGTGATGTAGTCCGCGGAGACCTCCTGGACCACACCCGCCTTCTCGGCCTTGACCACGTCACCGGCGTCGGCGGCGGAGCGGTACTCCATGCCGGTGCCGACGAGCGGGGACTCGCTCTTGATGAGCGGCACCGCCTGACGCATCATGTTCGCGCCCATGAGGGCACGGTTGGCGTCGTCGTGCTCGAGGAACGGGATCATGGCGGTCGCGACCGACACCATCTGGCGCGGCGAGACGTCCATGTAGTCGACTTCGTCACCGGGGACGTAGTCGACCTCGCCGCCGCGGCGGCGGACCAGGATGCGGTTCTCGACGAAGCGCATGTCGTCGCCGAGCGGCGCGTTGGCCTGCGCGATGACGAAGCGGTCCTCCTCGTCGGCGGTCAGGTAGTCCACCTCGTCGGTGACCCGGCCCTCGACGACCTTGCGGTACGGCGTCTCGATGAAGCCGAACGGGTTGATCCGCCCGTAGGAGGCGAGCGAGCCGATCAGGCCGATGTTCGGGCCTTCGGGGGTCTCGATCGGGCACATGCGGCCGTAGTGCGAGGGGTGCACGTCACGGACCTCGAAGCCGGCCCGCTCACGGGAGAGACCACCCGGGCCGAGGGCGTTGAGACGACGCTTGTGCGTCAGCCCCGACAGCGGGTTGTTCTGGTCCATGAACTGGGACAGCTGGCTGGTGCCGAAGAACTCCTTGATGGAGGCGACGACCGGCCGGATGTTGATCAGGGTCTGCGGCGTGATCGCCTCGACGTCCTGGGTGGTCATGCGCTCACGCACGACGCGCTCCATACGGGCGAGACCCGTACGGACCTGGTTCTGGATCAGCTCGCCGACGTTACGGATGCGGCGGTTGCCGAAGTGGTCGATGTCGTCGGTCTCGACGATGATCGAGCGCCCGGACTCGCCGACCGTCTCGGTCTCACCCGCGTGCAGCTTCACCAGGTACTTGATGGTGGCGATGACGTCGTCGGTGGTGAGCACGCCGGCGTCCAGCGGCTCGTCCCCGCCGAGCTTCTTGTTCACCTTGTAGCGGCCGACCTTGGCGAGGTCGTAGCGCTTGGGGTTGAAGTACAGGTTCTCGAGCAGCGTCTGCGCGGCCTCGCGGGTGGGGGGCTCGCCCGGACGCAGCTTGCGGTAGATGTCGAGCAGCGCGTCGTCCTGGCCCTGGGTGTGGTCCTTCTCCAGGGTGGCGCGCATGGACTCGTACTCGCCGAACTCCTCGAGGATCTGCTCGGTGGTCCAGCCGAGCGCCTTCAGGAGGACGGTGACGGACTGCTTGCGCTTGCGGTCGATACGGACACCGACCATGTCGCGCTTGTCGATCTCCATCTCCAGCCAGGCACCCCGGGACGGGATGATCTTGGCGGAGAAGATGTCCTTGTCGGACGTCTTGTCGATGGAGGAGTCGAAGTAGACGCCGGGCGAGCGGACCAGCTGGGACACCACGACACGCTCGGTGCCGTTGATGACGAAGGTGCCCTTGTTCGTCATGAGCGGGAAGTCACCCATGAAGACGGTCTGGGACTTGATCTCGCCGGTCTCGTTGTTGGTGAACTCGGCGGTGACGAAGAGCGGGGCCGCGTACGTGAAGTCGCGCTCCTTGCACTCGTCGATGGAGTTCTTCGGCGGCTCGAAGCGGTGGTCGCGGAAGGTCAGCGACATCGACCCGGAGAAGTCCTCGATCGGGGAGATCTCTTCGAAGATCTCCTCAAGACCGGACTTGGTGGGGACGTCCTGCCCGTTCTCGAGAGCCTCCTCGACCCGACTCTGCCAGGCGGTGTTGCCGAGCAGCCAGTCGAAGCTCTCGGTCTGCAGCGCGAGCAGGTTCGGAACCTCGAGAGGCTCCTTGATCTTTGCAAAGGAGATGCGCAGCGGGGCGGTGCTGGCGCCGTTGTTCGTATTCGCGGTCGAGGCGTTGCGCGAGGCGGCCAAGAGGGGGTCCTTCCGAGGGCTCGGACTCACTACGCGCGTACCGGCTCCTCGCTGTACACAGAGACAGATTCCTCCGATGGGGGCGAAAGCCCAGGTCAGAGATCGTCGAGTCGTCGGTGTTCGAGCGAGGGAATGCCCCTGGTGACGGGCAGGGGACAGCTAACAGGCAGCGCAAAGGGTCAGTGTAGCCACTTGGCACACTGATGTCCAGTGCGGTGTTCGAGACCGAGTAGAGGCCCTCGTTGTGCTCAACTCCTGCGACAAGGCGCTGCCCTCAACGCACCGTGATACTGCCCTCTTTGCCGTCGATCCATGCCTCGGATTCGGATCCTTGTGACGACGCGTCCTGAGAATTGCGCGCTACGTGCGGTTCGTCAAGGCCCCCTTGCCCCGACCGCCTGCCACGAGGCGATTCCGCGCGGCCTTCCGGAGGCACAACGAAGATCACCCTACCCCTCGCCGTCCCGGGGGCAAGGCAGCCGCCGCCGGACCCCCCGTACACCGAAGAGCGACCACCCGGATGGATGATCGCTCTTCGGTGCTTCAGCGTTACACGTCCCGTGGGACGCGTTGCGGATCCTGCCGGACCCGCGGGGTGTTACTTGACCTCGACGGAGGCGCCGGCGCCCTTGAGGGACTCGGCGGCCTTCTCGGCGGCGTCCTTGGCGACCTTCTCGAGAACGGGCTTCGGGGCGCCGTCCACGAGGTCCTTGGCCTCCTTCAGACCCAGGGAGGTCAGCTCACGCACGACCTTGATGACCTGGATCTTCTTGTCGCCGGCACCGGTGAGGATGACGTCGAACTCGTCCTTCTCCTCCTCGGCCGGGGCAGCGGCACCCGGGGCACCCGGGGCGGCGACGGCGGCGACCGCGGCGGCGGCGGTGACGTCGAACTTCTCCTCGAAGGCCTTCACGAACTCGGAGAGCTCGATGAGGGTCATCTCCTCGAACTGGGCAAGCAGGTCTTCCTGGCTGAGCTTCGCCATGATGGCGGTCCTTCCACTAAATCGGCAGGTGCCGGATGTACGGGGTGAGGCGGGCGTACGTCGGGCCCGCTGCGACCCTTGCCGCTGGGCGGCCGGGGTCAGAAAGCGAGCCGAATTACTCGGCACCGCCCTGCTCGGCCTGCTTGGCACGGAGCGCGTCCACGGTGCGGACGAGCTTCGAGGGGAGCGCCTGGAAGAGCTGAGCAGTCTGCGTCTGCTTGCCCTTGAAAGCGCCCGCCAGCTTGGCGAGCAGAACCTCGCGGGACTCGAGGTCCGCAAGCTTCTTGATCTCGTCGGCGGACATCGCCTTGCCGTCAAGGACACCGCCCTTGATGACGAGATTCGGGTTGTCCTTGGCGAAGTCACGAAGACCCTTCGCCGACTCCACCGGGTCACCGGTGACGAAGGCGACCGCCGTCGGGCCAGCGAAGAGCTGGTCGTCGAGCGTGATCCCGGCCTCGTTGGCCGCAATCTTGGTCAGCGTGTTCTTCACCACGGCGTACTGGGCGTTCTCACCGAGCGAACGGCGCAGCGTCTTGAGCTGCGCCACGGTGAGACCGCGGTACTCGGTCAGCACGGCGGCGTTGGAGCTGCGGAACTTGTCCGTCAGCTCGGCAACCGCGGCAGCCTTGTCGGGCCTCGCCATAGAGCCTCGGCCTCCTTCCGGGTGATTCGGACCGCGCGGACCCGAAGGAGGACTGGGGAAAACGAAACGCCCCGGGCGCAGGCGCACGGGGCGTAGCTCAACCGGTTGCTCGCATTCTCTCGGCAGCGAACTCCGGGAACTCTTCCACTGACACCTGCGCGGGTCGTCCGCAGTTCAGCGGATCCTTCGGCCACCGCATGCTCTGACGAGCGCACGGCAACGACCAGCGGTCTTTGGCTTCTGTGGAAGAGTACGCGAACGGATCGGCGTCAAGCAAATCGACCGATCGCCGACATCGGGAGCCGGTGCGGGCCCTTACGCTCCCGCCCCCAGCTCCTCCAGGTCCTTCATCATCTCCATGAAGTCGAGGGTGTCCTTCGCCGGCGGCGCCTCGACCTTGGCCGCGGCACCGTAGTCGGAGTAGTGGGCGGTCATCTTGATCTCGCCCTCGGACATCTTCATCCCTACCACCATCTTGGCCGGGTAGTTGTCCTCGTTGACCCAGACCTCGGTGTCGTAGCCCTTCAGGCCCGTCTTCTTCATGTTGGCGAGGAGCTGCTCGCGCTCCTCGGCGGTGAACAGGCCGTCGAGCTCCTTGTTGGCGTCGAGCATCTCCTCGATGGTCAGCGTGCCCTTGTAGTGCTGCGTCTGGACGCCGTCGACCTTCTCCGGGCCGACATGCTTCAGGCTCCGCGACTCGAGCAGCAGGGCGAGCTGCTGCGCCGGGTCCTGGTTCATGTTCTCCATGCCGCCGGTCATCTGCTTCTGGACCGCGGGGTCGCCGGACGCCTCGGCCATGGCCGCGAAGTCCATCTTCATCCAGCGCTTGCCGTCCATTTCGGCGGCCTGCTTCTCCCCGACGTCCGTGTACAGGACCCCGTCCAGCATGATCATGCGTGTCTGCTCGGGAGCGTCCGGGTCGCCGCCCGCCGCGAGCGCGGGGTTCTTCATGGTGACGTCCATGACGGCCGGGTCCCAGCCCTGCACGCCGGACATCTCCATGGTTTCGCCGCCCAGGCCCGCCGGCATCGTCATGGTCATCCGCATCTTGGAGGACTTGGCCTCCGAGGTGTTCTTGAAGGCCGCCTGGAGGACCTTCGTCATCTCGGTCTGCGTCTGGACCCCGGACTGCGCCGAGCCGGCGGCCTTCTTCTTGCCGCCCTCGTCGCTGTCCCCGCCCTGGCACCCCGTGACACCCGCGACGACGGCCGCGGCCGTCAGACAGACGCCCGCGCGCTTCCATGCGGCCATGCCCATGAATCCCACCCCTTGTTGTTTCACTGTGTGACGGCTGTGAAGTCAAGGGAACGGTAACCCACTCGACTGACACTGTCGTACGAAAAAACCCGCCCCCACGCCTTGTTGGGGCGTAGGGGCGGGCTTCTCACAGCGTGCGGAGCCGGTCGGTCGGCTCACCCGGCTCAGACCGCGGCCGGGTCCTCCTCGACGAGGAGGTTGCGGGTGCGGTTCGGGTCGAGCGGAATGCCGGGGCCCATCGTGGTGCTGATGGCGGCCTTCTTGATGTAGCGACCCTTGGCGGCGGACGGCTTCAGACGGAGGATCTCCTCCAGCGCGGCGCCGTAGTTCTCCACCAGCTTGGTGTCGTCGAAGGACGACTTGCCGATGATGAAGTGCAGGTTCGCGTGCTTGTCGACACGGAACTCGATCTTGCCACCCTTGATCTCGGTGACGGCCTTGGTCACGTCCGGGGTCACGGTGCCGGTCTTGGGGTTCGGCATCAGACCACGGGGACCGAGCACGCGGCCGAGGCGGCCGACCTTGCCCATGAGGTCCGGGGTGGCGACGACGGCGTCGAAGTCCAGACGGCCCTTCGACACCTCGTCGATCAGCTCGTCGGCGCCGACGATGTCGGCGCCCGCGGCACGTGCGGCCTCGGCACGGTCACCGGTCGCGAAGACCAGGACCCGGGCGGTCTTACCGGTGCCGTGCGGGAGGTTCACGGTGCCACGGACCATCTGGTCGGCCTTGCGCGGGTCGACACCCAGGCGGAAGGCGACCTCGACGGTGCCGTCGAACTTGGTCGTGGACGTCTCCTTGGCGAGACGGACGGCCTCGAGCGGGGCGTAGAGCTTCTCCCGGTCGATCTTGGCGTCCGCAGCGCGGAGAGACTTGCTGCGCTTGCTCACTGAAAGCTCCTGTGCGTTTCGAGGAGTCGTGGTCCGGGCCGAGCCGGCCCTGCCACTACTGCTTGGCTTACGGGGGTGGAGGTCAGCCCTCGACCGTGACGCCCATGGAACGGGCGGTGCCGGCGATGATCTTCTCGGCGGCGTCCAGGTCGTTGGCGTTGAGGTCGGGCATCTTGGTGGTGGCGATCTCACGGACCTGGTCGCGCGTGATCTTCGCGACCTTGGTCTTGTGCGGCTCGCCGGAGCCCTTCTCCACACCCGCGGCCTTGAGGATCATCTTGGCGGCCGGCGGGGTCTTGGTGATGAAGGTGAAGGAACGGTCCTCGTAGACCGTGATCTCCACCGGGATGACCCAGCCACGCTGCGACTCGGTCGCGGCGTTGTAGGCCTTGCAGAACTCCATGATGTTCACGCCGTGCTGGCCCAGCGCGGGGCCGACCGGCGGGGCCGGGTTCGCGGCACCGGCCTGGATCTGGAGCTTGATGAGCCCCGTGACCTTCTTCTTCTTGGGAGGCATGGCTCTCCGGGTCCTTTCGATTCGGGTCCTGCCCACGTCATGGGACAACCCGGACGTAGGCATACCGCACAACGATAACGGGTATGGATGCGCGGCCAAAAACCGAGCAGGTCAGCCGAGTGCGCGAGCGCTCTGCTGACCTGCGCGGAAGCTGTGTACCAGCCGTTCCAGAAAGGCTGAGTCCGTGGACTAGTTCTTCTGGATCTGGTCGAAGGAGAGCTCGACCGGCGTCTCCCGGCCGAAGATCTCCACCAGGCCCTTGACCTTCTTGGAGTCGGGGTTGATCTCGTTGATGGTCGCCTGGAGCGTGGCGAACGGGCCGTCGGTGACGGTGACCGAGTCGCCGACCTCGAAGTCCAGCACCTGGACCTCGACCTTGCGCTGCGGAGCCGGCTTGCCCTCGGCCTCGGCGGCCTCGCGGGCGGCCTTCTCCTCGGCCTCCGGGGCGAGCATCTTGACGATCTCGTCCAGCGTCAGCGGGTACGGGTCGTAGGCGTTGCCCACGAAGCCGGTGACACCGGGGGTGTTGCGGACGACACCCCAGGACTCGTTCGTCAGGTCCATTCGCACCAGGACATAGCCCGGGAGCTTGTTCTGCTTGATCGTCTTGCGGTCGCCGTTCTTGATCTGGACGACCTCTTCCTGCGGCACCTCGGCCTGGAAGATGTAGTCCTCGACGTTGAGCGAGACGGCGCGCTGCTCCAGGTTGGTCTTCACCCGGTTCTCGTAGCCCGCGTAGGTGTGGATGACGTACCACTCGCCGGGCAGGGTCCGCAGTTCCTCGCGGAGCTTCTCCACCGGGTCGCGGTTGTCCTCGGGCTCTTCGGCCTCCTCGGCCGCTTCCACGGCCTCGGCGGCACTCTCGTCCGCCTCGGCGCTCTCGTCCGTGGTGGCGGTCTCGTCCGCGGTGACGGTCTCGTCCGCGGTGGTGCCGGCAGCCTCGGCCTCGGCAGAGGCCTCGGTGTCCTCGACGCCCGCGCCCTCGACGGCGGCGAGCGCGTCCTCGGCGGACGCGGCCCCTTCGCCGGCAGGCTCAACGGCGTCGTTCACGTTCGGGTCAGACACGGTGGCTGCTTCTTCCTGGATACATAGGGGTGGAACATGCGAAAGGAGCGCCGGGTACCTCGGCGCTCTTCGCTCGGGGATCAGCCGAAGACGTACTTGGCGGCGTTGCTGAGGCCATAGTCGAACAGGGTGATCAGGCCGATCATCAACACCACGAAGATGATCACTGCGGTCGTGTACGACGTCAGCTGGTTACGGGTCGGCCAGACCACCTTGCGGAGCTCCGCAACGATCTGGCGGTAGAAGAGCGCGAGGCGCTTCAGCGGACCCTTCTTGGCCCGCTTACCGCCCTTGCGGGTCTTCTTCTTGGAGTCCGGCGCCTCGTCATCGGCATCAGGCATGTCGATGGAGCCCACGGCGTCCGTCACTCGTCCTCACCTGATTCCGGGTCGTGGCCGTGCCGCGCCCGGTGAGAGCCCGCACGGCGGTGCATTGCTGTACGTACATGCGCACACATCCTGGCGATGGTGTGTGTAGCAGGGCCGGAGGGACTTGAACCCCCAACCGCTGGTTTTGGAGACCAGTGCTCTACCAATTGAGCTACGACCCTTTGTGCGTTCCCCAACGTACCGCATCCGACCGGATGCTTGGTGTGCACCGGCTGAGCACGGGCCGCTGAAGGCCAACGAGGTGAGAGTGTACGTGTTCCCGGGCTTGGCGTCGAACAGAATGGGCCGGTGACGGAAGGGCCCGGTCACCGGACCGCGCAAGATCGTCCTGGCCGCACGGCCCCGGGGCGATGGATCCGGACTGGTGTCCGGTGGTGTGCCCGGTCATGTTCAGTCCGTGAAACCCCCGTGCCCGCCGCGTTTCCGGTCTGGAACGATGGACCCCATGAGCGCTGCAACCCCTCCCACCGAGCGCCGGGTCTCCGCCCGCGTCGGCTCGATCTCCGAGTCCGCCACCCTCGCCGTGGACGCCAAGGCCAAGGCCCTCAAGGCCGCCGGGCGACCGGTGATCGGCTTCGGCGCCGGTGAGCCCGACTTCCCGACGCCGGACTACATCGTCGAAGCCGCGATCGAGGCCTGCAAGAACCCGAAGTACCACCGCTACACGCCGGCCGGCGGTCTGCCCGAGCTGAAGTCCGCGATCGCCGCGAAGACGCTGCGCGACTCCGGCTACGAGGTGGACCCGTCCGAGATCCTGGTCACCAACGGCGGAAAGCAGGCCATCTACGAGGCCTTCGCCGCGATCCTCGACCCGGGCGACGAGGTCATCGTCCCGGCCCCGTACTGGACGACGTACCCGGAGTCGATCCGGCTGGCCGGCGGTGTCCCGGTCGAGGTCGTCGCCGACGAGACCACCGGCTACCGCGTGAGCGTGGAGCAGCTGGAGGCGGCCCGCACCGAGAGGACGAAGGTCGTCCTGTTCGTCTCCCCGTCGAACCCGACGGGCGCGGTCTACAGCGAGGCCGAGACCGAGGCGATCGGCCGCTGGGCCGTGGAGCACGGTCTGTGGGTGCTGACGGACGAGATCTACGAGCACCTGGTCTACGGCGACGCCGTGTCCGTCTCGCTGCCCGCGCTGCTGCCCGAGCTGCGTGACAAGTGCATCGTGGTCAACGGTGTCGCGAAGACCTACGCGATGACGGGCTGGCGGGTCGGCTGGGTCATCGGCCCGAAGGACGTGGTGAAGGCCGCGACCAACCTCCAGTCGCACGCCACGTCGAACGTCTCCAACGTCGCCCAGGCCGCCGCTCTCGCCGCCGTCTCCGGCGACCTGGACGCGGTCGCCACGATGCGCGAGGCCTTCGACCGGCGGCGCAGGACCATCGTGCGGATGCTCAACGAGATCGACGGCGTGGTCTGCCCGGAGCCCGAGGGCGCCTTCTACGCGTACCCCTCGGTCAAGGCGCTGATCGGCAAGGAGATCCGGGGCAAGCGGCCGCAGAACTCGGTCGAGCTGGCGGCGCTCATCCTGGAGGAGGCCGAGGTCGCGGTGGTGCCCGGTGAGGCGTTCGGCACCCCCGGCTATCTGCGGCTGTCGTACGCGCTGGGCGACGAGGACCTCGTCGAGGGCGTGAGCCGGCTCCAGAAGCTGCTCGCGGAGGCGCGGGACTGACCTCCCCCGTTCACCGCAGGGGCGCCCGGATTCGTTCCGGGCGCCCCTGTTCGTTGCACGGGCTCCTTTGTGCGATCAAGACCACGAAAGGGGAAAGTGCTACCGGGACGGACGGGGCGTGCGGCAGGATCGACCGATGGAGCGTGTACGTGATGTCTCTGAGCTGCCGAAAGCCCATCTCCATCTGCACTTCACCGGGTCCATGCGACCGTCCACCGTGCTGGAGCTGGCCGACAAGTACGGGGTGCGCCTGCCCGAGGCGCTGACCGACGCGCTGACCAGCGGGGAGCCGCCGAGCCTGCGGGCCACGGACGAGCGCGGCTGGTTCCGCTTCCAGCGGCTGTACGACGCCGCCCGGTCGTGTCTGCGTCAGCCGGAGGACATCCAGCGGCTGGTGCGGGAAGCCGCGGAGGAGGACGTGCGGGACGGATCCGGCTGGCTGGAGATCCAGGTCGACCCGACGTCGTACGCGCCCCGGCTGGGCGGGCTGATCCCGACGCTGGAGATCATCCTGGACGCGGTGGACTCGGCGATGCGGGACACCGGGATCGGGATGCGGGTGCTGATCGCCGCCAACCGGATGAAGCACCCGCTGGACGCGCGCACGCTGGCCCGGCTGGCGGTGCGGTACGCGGACCGGGGCGTGGTCGGGTTCGGGCTCTCCAACGACGAGCGGCGGGGGATGGCCCGTGACTTCGACCGGGCGTTCGCGATCGCGCGCGACGGCGGGCTGCTGTCGGCGCCGCACGGCGGCGAGCTGGCGGGACCGACGTCGGTCCGGGACTGCCTGGACGACCTGGAGGCGCACCGGATCGGTCACGGCGTACGGGCGGCGGACGATCCGAGGCTGATGCAGCGGCTCGCGGACCGCCAGGTGACGTGCGAGGTGTGCCCGGCGTCCAACGTGGCGCTGGGCGTCTACGAGAAGCCCGAGGACGTACCGCTGCGGACCCTGTTCGATGCGGGGGTGCCGCTGGCACTGGGCGCGGACGATCCACTGCTGTTCGGCTCCCGGCTGGCGGCTCAGTACGAGTTCGCGCGGCTGCACCACGGCTTCACCGACGCGGAGCTCGCGGAGGTGGCCCGGCAGTCGGTACGCGGCTCGGCGGCCCCGGAGGACGTGAAGGCGAAACTGCTCTCGGGCGTGGACACCTGGCTCGCCACGTAGGCGTAGCCGCGGACCCGGGCGTGGACACCTGGCTCACCACCCCGGCGCCGCCGGACGAACCGTGCCCGGCCGGCCCGCCACGGCGCACTCGCTACAGGCTGACGCCCACCGTCACCGGTTCGTTGACCAGGGTGATGCCGAACGCGTCGCGCACACCGGCGACGACCTCGCGGGCGAGGGCGAGCAGGTCCTCGGTGGTGGCGTCCCCCCGGTTGGTGAGGGCGAGGGTGTGCTTGGTGGAGATACGGGCCGGGCCCCGGCCGTATCCCTTGCCGAAACCTGCCTTGTCGATCAGCCAGGCGGCGGACGTCTTGGTGTGGCCCTCGCCCGCCGGATACGCGGGAGCCACGACTTCGTCACCGAGCCGTTCCCGTACACGTGTACGGAATGCGGCGAACGTCTCGTCGTCGAGGATCGGGTTGGTGAAGAAGGAACCGGCCGACCAGGTGTCGTGGTCCTCGGGGTCCAGGATCATGCCCTTGCCGCTCCGGAGCCCCAGCACCGTCTCACGGGCCGTGGCCAGCGGTACCCGCTCCCCCGGTGCGACACCCAGAGCGCGCGCGGTCTCGGCGTACTTGAGGGGTCCGGAGAGGCCGCCGGCGTCCTCCAGCTCGCATCTCACGCGCAGCACGACGTAGCGCTCGGGGTCGGACTTGAAGCGGCTGTGGCGGTAGGAGAAGGCGCACTCCGTATTGCTCAGCGTGACCGTCTCGCGGGCCCTGCGGTCGTAGGCGACGACCTCCGTGATGACCGAGGAGACCTCCTGGCCGTACGCCCCGACGTTCTGGATCGGGGTGGCGCCCGCCGAGCCGGGGATGCCGGCCAGGCACTCGACACCGGCGAGGCCCGCCTCCACGGTGCGGGCGACGGCGTCGGTCCACACCTCGCCGGCCGCCAGCTCCAGGCGCGTGCCGTCCAGGGTGAAGCCCCGGGTGGCGACGAGGAGGGCGGTGCCGTCGAAGCCCTTGTCGCCGATGACCAGGTTGGAGCCGCCGCCGATGATCAGCAGCGGGGTGCCGCTGTCGTCGGCGGCACGGACGACAGCGATCACCTCGTCGTCGGTGGTCGCGGTGATCAGCCGGGTCGCGGGGCCGCCCAGCCGGAAGGTGGTCAGCGGGGCGAGGGGGGCGTCGTGGAGTTCCTGCACGGGCTCAAGAGTACGAGACGGCACCGGCCGTCACGCTCCCCGACCGGCGCGGGCGACCGCCAGGCTTCCGACCGGCTCGGGCGACCGCCGCGCTCCCGACCGCTCCGGTCAGCCCAGTCGGACGACCGCCCGCGACATGCCGAGGACCTTCTGTCCGGCGCTGGTCGCGGTGAGGTCCACGCGGACCGTGTGGTCGTCGAGCTTGGCGGCGACCTTGCCGCTGACCTCGATGACGGCGCCCTGATCGTCGTTGGGGACGACGACCGGCCGGACGAAACGGACGCCGTACTCGACGACCGCGCCCGGGTCGCCCACCCAGTCGGTCACCACGCGGATCGCCTCGGCCATGGTGAACATGCCGTGCGCGATGACGTCGGGGAGGCCGACCTCCTTGGCGAACTTCTCGTTCCAGTGGATCGGGTTGAAGTCGCCGGACGCGCCCGCGTACCGGACGAGGTCGGCGCGGGTCACGGGGAACGTCTGTGCGGGCAGCTCGGTGCCGACCTCGACGTCGGCGTGGGAGATCTTCGCCGTCATGGTGTTGTTCACGCCTCCTCGGCCGCGCGGGCCACCAGCTTGGTCCAGGCGGTCACGACGTGTTCGCCGTCCTGGTCGTGCACCTCGCCGCGAATGTCCAGCACCTCGTTGCCGGCCATCGACCTGATCGTCTCGATGGTCGAGGTGACGGTGAGCCGGTCACCGGCGCGCACGGGGCGCTGGTAGGCGAACCTCTGGTCGCCGTGCACCACCCGGCTGTAGTCGAGGCCGAGCTGCTCGTCGGCGACGACCTCCCCGGCGGCCTTGAAGGTGATGGCGAACACAAAGGTCGGCGGGGCGATCACATCGGGGTGGCCGAGCGCCTTGGCGGCCTCCACGTCCGTGTACGCCGGGTTGGCGTCCCCCACCGCCTCGGCGAACTCACGGATCTTCTCCCGGCCCACCTCGTAGGGCTCGGTGGGCGGGTAGCTCCGCCCCACGAAGGACTGGTCGAGCGCCATGCGCGCGGCACCTCCTGTGTCTGCCTGTCTGTGAACTATCCGCCCGCAGCCTGCCGGCGGTGGACAAACGACACGAGGCCGCCCCCCGAGTGGGGGGACGGCCTCGTGTACGAGCCTGTTTTATCGCGTCTCGCGGTGCGCGGTGTGCGCGTTGCAACGCGGGCAGTGCTTCTTCATCTCGAGACGATCCGGGTTGTTACGCCGGTTCTTCTTGGTGATGTAGTTCCGCTCCTTGCACTCCACGCAGGCCAGCGTGATCTTCGGGCGGACGTCGGTGGCAGCCACGTGAGTGCTCCTTGACGAACGGATTGACTGTATTTACGCAAGAAGAGTAGCCGATCGAAGGACCGACCCCGCAATCGGCTACTGTCTGTAGCGGTGACCGGACTTGAACCGGTGACACAGCGATTATGAGCCGCTTGCTCTACCGACTGAGCTACACCGCTTTGATGCGATCAGATCCCGCCTCGCGACGGGAACCTCACACACCAGAGCCCCAAAACGGAATCGAACCGTTGACCTTCTCCTTACCATGGAGACGCTCTGCCGACTGAGCTATTGGGGCGAGCGATGAAGACATTACACGCTCCGCCGCCGTTCGCCCAAATCCGTTTCGAGCCCCCTGTCCCCTCCAGGGACGGACCACGCCGGTACGACTATTGCGCTCCTCCCGGCCCGCGGCGGGCGGTCGTCCTAGGCTCGTCTCACTCTGCGTGATCCTGTCCCCGCGTATCGGACGTCCGCGTGCGCAGCCGGAGCCCCAGGAGTGTGATGCCCGACAGCCAGCCGCAGCCGCCGTCCGACTCGTGGCCGTCGCTCCCGGGCCCGGGTCCGGCCGGCCCGGCCCCCCTGCTGCTGTGCGGCGCGCGGCTCACCGACGGCCGCACCGTGGACGTACGGCTGGGCGGCGGGCGCATCGAGGCGGTGGGCACGGCCGGCAGCCTGGCCGCGGACAGCACACGTGCCTCCGCCACCCGGGTCGACCTCACCGGCTACCTGCTGTTGCCGGCCCCCGCCGAGCCCCACGCCCACGCCTGCACCGCCCTGTCCGCCGACACCGGCGGCCCCGTGTCGTACGACCCCGCCGACGTCCAGCGCCGCGCGACGGAGGCGGCGCTGCTCCAGCTCGGGCACGGCGCCACGGCGTTGCGGGCCCATGTGAGGGTGGGCGACCTGGCCGGACTGGGCGCGCTGACCGCCGTACTGCGGACGGGGCGCTCACTGCGCGGCCTGGCGGAGCTGACGACGGTCGCGGTGCCGCGGGTACTGACCGGACTGGCGGGGGCGGACGGCCTCGCCGTGCTGCGTGACGCGCTGAAGATGGGCGCGTCCGTGGTGGGCGGCTGCCCGGACCTCGACCCCGATCCCACGGGATATGTGGAGGCGGTCCTGGAGGTCGCCTCCGAACACGGCTGCCCCGTCGACCTGCACACCGACGCCGCCGACCCCGCCCGGCTGGCCCGCTTCGCGGCCATGGCGGGCGGGCTGCGCCCGGGGGTCGCCCTCGGCCCGTGCGGCGGTCTCGCCGCGCTGCCGGCCGAACCGGCCGCCCGGACCGCGGACCGGCTCGCGGCCGCCGGAGTGACCGTGGTGTGCCTGCCTCAGGGCGGCTGCGGCTCCGTCGACGGCCGTGGCGTGGCCCCCGTACGGCTGCTGCGCTCGGCGGGGGTGCGGGTGGCCGCCGGGAGCGGCGCCCTGCGGGACGTGTCGAACCCGGTGGGCCGCGGCGATCCACTGGAGGCGGCGTATCTGCTGGCCTCGTGCCAGGGCCTGTCCGCCGAGGACGCCTATACGGCGGTGAGCACGTCGGCTCGGGCGGCTCTGGGCCTGCCCGAGGTGCGCGTGGAGGCGGGTTTCCCGGCCGAACTCCTGGCGGTGCGGGGAGCAGGACTCCCGGACGCGCTCTCGCCGGCCTACAGCCGGATCGTGGTCCACGGGGGACGGGTGGTGGCACGGACGAGCGCGGTACGGGAGTACCGCGATTCGGCGGGCACCACGAGTCCGGGACTGCCCCGTCAGGCGCGGGGGCCCGCATAGGGCCCGGCGGGCACCACGCGCGAAAGTCGCCACGCGGACGCGGTCGCTCCGGCGTACGGTCGGAGGCATGCGCATTGTCATCGCTGGTGGTCATGGTCAGATCGCGCTGCGGCTGGAGCGGTTGCTCGTCGCGCGCGGGGACGAGGCGGCAGGCATCATCCGCAAACCCGAACAGGCCGACGACCTCCGTCAACTGGGGGCGGAGCCGGTCGTCCTGAACCTGGAGTCGGCGTCGGTGGACGAGGTCGCGGAATGCCTCGAGGGCGCGGACGCGGCGGTGTTCGCGGCAGGCGCCGGCCCGGGCAGTGGGGCGGAGCGCAAGGAGACGGTGGACAAGGCGGCGGCGATCCTCTTCGCCGACGCGGCCGTCCGCGCGGGCGTGAGGCGTTTCGTGATCGTGTCGTCCATGGGCGCGGACGCGACGCACGAGGGCGACGAGATCTTCGACGTGTACCTGCGCGCCAAGGGCGAGGCGGACGCGTACGTACGCGGGCTGGACGCCCTGGACTGGACGATCCTGCGCCCCGGCGCGCTCACCGACGACGCCGGCACCGGCCTGGTCCGCCTGGAGGCCCGCACGGGCCGCGGCCCGATTCCCCGCGACGACGTGGCCGCCGTGCTGGCGGACCTGGTGGACACACCCGCGACGGCCGGCCTGACCCTGGAACTGATCAGCGGCACCGCGCCGACGTCGGTGGCCGTCAAGTCGGTGGCGGGCAACTGAGCACCGCCAGGCGCTAGAAGAGGGACATCTGTCCCGGAAACTCCGGCACCGCGTAACCGTCCAGCGAGGGCTGTTCGGCCCCGATCGGGGCCTGCTTGCGCGATCCGGCGCACGACGTCAGCTCCCCGCTCCCCCGCGCACCGGGCGGGTCGTGCCGCGCGTACCGCCCGGCGACGACGGCGATCTCACGACGGCACACGGGACACGAACGGCGACGGGACGACATGCGGCCAGTGTGCCCCGGGGCCCACACCCACGAACAGGAAAAGGCCCTCTCCGGACCACGTTTCCACGGTCCGGAGAGGGTCTTCCCTCAATGTGGCGGCGCCAGGATTCGAACCTGGGAAGGCTGAGCCGGCAGATTTACAGTCTGCTCCCTTTGGCCGCTCGGGCACACCGCCGGGGTTGCTGCCCTCGAACCGCCTTGCGGCGGTGCTCCGTGGCAACGACGTAAACAATACCCGATGGACAGGGGTGCTTCGCCACCCGATTGATCGCCACCCGGGGGACGGGTGATGACTAGGCTGGTCCGATGCGGTCCGGGCCGATGCCGCGCTCGGGGCCGCGCCGCACATGCCGGTACGCATCCGGTGCGCAGCCCGATACGCACCCCGATTCAAGGAGCCACAGGAACATGGCCGACTCCAGTTTCGACATCGTCTCGAAGGTCGAGCGGCAGGAGGTCGACAACGCCCTCAACCAGGCCGCCAAGGAGATCTCCCAGCGCTACGACTTCAAGGGCGTCGGTGCCTCGATCTCGTGGTCCGGGGAGAAGATCCTCATGGAGGCGAACTCCGAGGACCGGGTGAAGGCTGTCCTCGACGTCTTTCAGTCCAAGCTGGTCAAGCGGGGCATCTCCCTGAAGGCCCTGGACGCGGGCGAGCCGCAGCTCTCCGGCAAGGAGTACAAGATCTTCGCGTCGATCGAGGAGGGCATCTCCCAGGACAACGCGAAGAAGGTCGCGAAGATCATCAGGGATGAGGGCCCGAAGGGCGTCAAGGCCCAGGTGCAGGGTGACGAGCTGCGGGTCAGCTCCAAGAGCCGTGACGACCTCCAGGCCGTCATCGCCCTCCTCAAGGGCAAGGACTTCGACTTCGCTCTGCAGTTCGTGAACTACCGGTAGGACCGGGAGGCGTTGAGGAGCGGGACGGGCATCGTCAGGGGCCCGCCCCGCTCGTCTGCCGGCCGTCGTCGCAGGGGCGCGCGGCGCGGGTCAGTCGCGTGAGTGGCCGAACAGGATGCGGTAGGCGATCAGAAGGACCAGCGAGCCGCCGATCGCGGCAAGCCAGGTGGTGCCGTCGTAGAAGTCCTTGGTGATCGGGTGGTCGAGCCAACGGGCCGACGCCCAGCCGCCGATGAACGCACCGGCGACGCCGATCAGGGTCGTGCCGATGAGGCCGCCCGGGTCGCGGCCGGGCAGCAGGAACTTCGCTATCGCTCCGGCCAGCAGTCCGAGGATGATCCAGCTGATGATCGTCATGCCGTGCACCTGCCCGTTTCCCTCTGTCCTTGCACTCTGTACGGACGTCACCCGTACATCTGGTGGTTGCACACGATCAGTAAGGTGCGGCCCATGCCGGAATCCTCAGCGCCCCAACTGCGTCGCACACTCGGTGTAGGTGACGCCGTGGTCATCGGTCTCGGTTCGATGGTGGGGGCCGGGATCTTCGCCGCGCTGGCACCCGCCGCGCACGCGGCCGGCTCCGGGCTGCTGCTCGGGCTGGCACTCGCCGCCGTGGTCGCCTACTGCAACGCCACGTCGTCGGCGCGCCTCGCCGCCCGGTACCCGGCCTCCGGCGGCACGTACGTGTACGGGAAGGAACGGCTCGGGGATTTCTGGGGCTACCTCGCCGGCTGGGCGTTCGTGGTCGGGAAGACGGCCTCCTGCGCGGCGATGGCTCTCACCGTCGGCACCTACGTCTGGCCGGGGCAGGCGCATGCCGTGGCGGTCGCCGCCGTGGTGCTGCTGACCGCGGTGAACTACGGCGGGATCCAGAAGTCCGCGTGGCTGACGCGGGTGATCGTGGGTGTGGTGCTGGCCGTCCTCGCTTCCGTGGTGGTCGTGTGTCTCACGTCGGGAGAGGCCGATGCCGGGCGGCTGGACATCGGGGTGTCGGGAGGCGTCGGCGGGGTGCTTCAGGCGGGCGGTCTGCTGTTCTTCGCCTTCGCCGGCTACGCCCGTATCGCCACTCTCGGTGAGGAGGTCCGGGATCCTGCGCGCACCATCCCCCGGGCGATTCCGGTGGCCCTCGGCATCGCTCTGCTCGTGTACACGGCTGTCGCCGTGGCCGCCCTCTCGGTTCTGGGGCCGAAGGGGCTGGGCGACGCCACCGCACCGCTCGCCGACGCGGTGCGGGCCGCCGGGGTACCCGGGCTCGCGCCGGTGGTCCGGGTGGGTGCGGCGGTGGCCGCGCTGGGTTCGCTGCTCGCCCTGATCCTCGGTGTCTCGCGGACGACGCTGGCCATGGCCCGGGACCGGCATCTCCCGGGCGCCCTGGCCGCCGTGCATCCGCGGTTCCGGGTTCCGCACCGGGCGGAACTCGTGGTGGGCGCGGTGGTCGCCGTGCTGGCCGCCACGGTGGATGTGCGGGGTGCGATCGGTTTCTCCTCCTTCGGCGTGCTGACGTACTACGCGGTGGCCAACGCCTCGGCCTGGACGCTCGATGCGCGGCCGGTGGCACGGGCGCTGCCGGCGGTGGGGCTCGCCGGGTGCCTGGTGCTGGCGTTCTCGCTGCCGTGGATTTCGGTGGGCGTGGGCGTGGGGGTACTGGTGGTGGGTGTGGCGGCCTACGGAGCGCGGAGGCTGGGGGGTAGCCGGTCTCCGTCGGACGGTGGCCGGTAGTCGGTAATCGGTAGTCAAGAGCCGTAGCCGCTGTCGGTAGGACGGTGGTCGGGGGTGGTGTCCAGTGTCGGCCACAGTTCCCGGAGACCGGTTCAGACGGCTGGGGCCATGCCTTCGCCCTGCTCTTCGTACCGGCCCGTGGTCCGGAGCCCGGAGTGGAGAGCTCGGCGGGCGGCGAGGGTGGGGCGGCGAGTCCCAGGGTGGCTTCGGCGGGTGTCTGCGTGGCCACGTCGAGGAGTTCGAGAGGGAAGGTCGGCCCTGGGAACGGGGGGTGGGGGCGCGGTCCGCCTGCACCGCGGCTTGTGTCGGCAACTGCTCGTGCTCGGTCATGGGTTCATCGTGCGTGCCGCCGCCGACGAGCGTGCGTGCCTGTGGACAACTTCCGGGTTGTGGACAACTCCCCGGCCCGAGAAGAGCAGACGGGCCCCTCTACCAGCGCGACGTGGACGCGAACGCCTCGTCCGTGCGCACGATCTCGCGGCCCAGCGGGAACAGCGAGACCGGGATCAGCTTGAAGTTGGCGATGCCGAGCGGGATTCCGATGATCGTCACGCACAGGGCGATGCCGGTGAGGATGTGACCGAGCGCCAGCCACCAGCCGGCCAGGAGCAGCCACAGTATGTTGACGATGAAGGACGGGGCTCCCGCGTCCCGGCGTTCGATCGTCGTGTATCCGAAGGGCCACAAGGCGTAGACACCGATCCGGAACGCCGCGACGCCGAACGGGATGCCGATGATCGTGATGCAGAGCAGCACGCCCGCGAGCATGTAGCCGAGGAACAGCCAGAAGCCGCTGACGACGAGCCATATGAGATTCAGGATGGTCTTCACTGGTGGTGACCTGCCATCTTCTCTAGCCGGGCGATGCGTTCCGCCATCGGCGGGTGGGTGGAGAACATCTTCGAGAGTCCCTGTCCCGGACGGAACGGGTTCGCGATCATCATATGGCTGGCCGTCTCGATACGGGGTTCGGGAGGCAGGGGAAGCTGCTTCGTACCGTGCTCCAGTTTGCGCAGGGCGCCGGCGAGGGCGAGCGGATCGCCGGTGAGCTGGGCGCCCGAGGCGTCGGCCTCGTACTCACGGGAGCGGCTGATGGCCAGTTGGATGAGGGACGCCGCGAGCGGGCCGAGAATCATGATCAGCAGCATGCCGAGGAGGCCGGGACCGTCGTCGTCGCTCGACCGGCCGATCGGGATCAGCCAGGCGAAGTTGACCAGGAACATGATCACTGAGGCGAGCGCGCCGGCGACCGAGGAGATCAGGATGTCCCGGTTGTAGACATGGCTGAGTTCGTGGCCGATGACGCCTCGCAGTTCGCGCTCGTCGAGCAGGCGCAGGATGCCTTCGGTGCAGCACACCGCGGCGTTGCGCGGGTTGCGGCCGGTGGCGAAGGCGTTGGGCGCCTCCGTCGGGGAGATGTACAGGCGGGGCATGGGCTGACGGGCCTGGGTGGAGAGCTCGCGGACCATGCGGTAGAGCCCCGGGGCCTCGAACTCGCTCACCGGGCGGGCGCGCATCGCGCGCAGGGCCAGTTTGTCGCTGTTCCAGTACGCGTACGCGTTGGTGCCCAGGGCGATCAGGACGGCGACGACCAGCCCCGTACGGCCGAAGAAGCTGCCGATGAGGATGATGAGTGCGGACAGTCCCCCGAGGAGGACTGCGGTCCTGAGCCCGTTGTGCCGGCGGTGCACGGTACGCCCTCCAAGTCGTGCGGCAGGGGGACCCTTGCTTGCTGATCTTCCTTCTGACCTGCGCTGCCCATGGGCGGGCGTGGTGTCACGTCCAGTGGACCCTCCCGTACCGGTCAACGCCAGACGAAGGGCACTAGTTCCCTTGTGCGCGCGGTGCCGCCTGTGAACCGACCGGGTGACGGCGCCCCCTGCCGGTCGTGGACGGCACGCGCGTGAGGGCGTCGGAAGGCCGTACGCGCGCGTGCCGGAGGCGGACCTGTGTGGTCAGAAGAGTCCGGTGTCGGTGAAGCGGAGGACCAGCTGGGGTGCGCCGGACAGGGCGATGCCGATGACTCCGGTCAGGGCGATCGCGGCGGTGAGGGGCGTGGGGAGGCGGTGCCGGACGGGCTCGCCCTCCGGGGCGCGGAACAGCAGGGCGGTCCATTGGAGGTAGTACACCAGCGCGATGACGACGTTGACGGCCATGACGACGGCGAGCCAGCCGAGTCCGCCATCGACGGCCGCGGCGAACACGGTGACCTTGGCGAAGAGGCCGATGATGCCCGGCGGGAGGCCCGCGAGGCAGAGCAGGAAGAAGCCCAGGAGGAGCGCGGTGAGCGGGCTGGAGGCGTACAGACCGCGGTAGTCGGCGACGCGGTTGAGGCGGTGCGCGCGGCCGACGAGCGCGGCCACCGCGAACGCACCCAGGTTCACGGCGCCGTACATGAGGGCGTAGGCGAGGGTGGAGCCGATCGACTTCTCCGCGTCGTCGGAGTACGCGGCGGCGGCGATCGGTACGAGGAGGTAGCCCGCCTGGCCGACGGAGGACCAGGCGAGGAGGCGTACCGCGCTGTACGCGCGCGTGGTCTGCTGCCTCAGGGCGCCGACGTTGCCGACGGTCATGGTGAGGGCGGCCAGGACGGCGAGGGCGGGCCCCCAGACGTCCGCGTACGACGGCAGGGCGACGACGGTGACGAGGATCAGGCCGGAGAAGCCGACCGCCTTGCCGATGACCGACAGATAGGCGGCGATGGGCAGGGGTGCGCCCACGTAGGTGTCGGGGACCCAGAAGTGGAAGGGCACGGCGGCGGTCTTGAAGGCGAAGCCGACGAGGGTGAGGACGACACCGGTCTGGGCGAGGGTGTGGAGCTGTCCGTCGACTGTCTGGATCCGCTCGGCGACCAGGGTGAGGTGGAGGGTGCCGGTGGCGGCGTAGACGAAGCTGATGCCCAGCAGGCTGACCGCGGTGGCGGTGACGGAGGACAGGAAGAATTTCAGGGCGGCTTCGGAGGACTTCCGGTCGCCGTGCCTCAGGCCGACCAGGGCGAAGGCGGGCAGGGAGGCGACCTCCAGGGCGACGACGAGGGTCGCGAGGTCGCGGGAGGCGGGCAGGAGCGCGGCGCCGGCCGCGGAGGAGAGGAACAGGAACCAGTACTCGCCCTCGGGGAGCCGTTTGCCTTCGTCCTTCAGGGCGGTGACGGACAGAAGGGCGGCCAGGAGGGCGCCGCCGAGCACCAGGAACTGGATGACGAGGGTGAAGCGGTCCGCGGTGTAGCTGCACACCCCGGGGTCGGCGACCAGGCAGAAGGTGCTGCGGTCGGCGTCGAGGAGGGGCAGCAGCATGAGCGTGGCGGCGGCGAGTCCGGCCACCGAGAGCCGGCCGAGGAGCGGCTTGCGGGCCTCGCTCACGAACAGGTCGGCGACGAGGACGACGAGTCCGACGACCGCCACGATGGTGGGCGGTGCGATGGCCAGCCAGTCGACGGACTGGACGAGGGAGCTCATCGGGTGCCTCCTGCGAGGAGCTGCTGCACGGCCGGGTCGGTCAGCCCCAGTAGGGCCCTGGGCCACAGGCCGGCGACGACGGTGAGGACGACGAGCGGGGTCCAGGCCGCGAACTCGTAGGAACGCACGTCGGTGAGTGTCGGGGCGTCCTGGGGCACGGCGCCCATGCAGACCCGGCGGACCACGATCAGCAGGTACGCGGCCGTCAGCAGCGTGCCGAACGCGCCGATCGCCATGAAGGTGAGGAAGGCGGGCCGGCTGAGACCCTCGGCGGGCTCGAAGGCGCCGAAGAGAGCGAGCATCTCGCCCCAGAATCCGGCGAGGCCGGGCAGTCCGAGGGAGGCGACGGCGGCGAAGGCGAGCAGACCGCCGAGGCGGGGGGCCTTGCCGTAGAGGGCGGCGCCGGTCTCCTTGGCCAGGGTGTCGAGGTCGGTACTGCCGGTGCGGTCCTTGAGGCCGCCGACCAGGAAGAACAGCAGGCCGGTGATGAGGCCGTGGGCGATGTTGGCGAACAGGGCGCCGTTGACGCCGGTCGGGGTCATGGTCGCGATGCCGAGCAGGACGAAGCCCATGTGGCCGACGGAGGAGTAGGCGATGAGGCGTTTGAGGTCGCCGTTCGCGCCCCGTCTTGCCAGGGCGAGGCAGGCGAGGGATCCGTAGATGATGCCGACGACGGCGAACGCCGCGAGGTAGGGGGCGAAGGTGCGGAAACCGTCAGGGGCGGCGGGCAGCAGGATCCGGACGAACCCGTAGGTGCCCATCTTCAGCAGGACGCCGGCCAGCAGGACGGAACCGATGGTCGGGGCGGCGGTGTGGGCGTCGGGCAGCCAGCTGTGCAGCGGCCACATCGGGGTCTTGACCGCGAGCCCGATCCCGATCGCCAGCACGGCGATGACCTGCACGGATGTGGTCAGCGACCGGCCGTTGTCAGTGGCGAGTGCCACCATGTCGAATGTGCCCGCCTTGATGCCGATCAGGAGCAGACCGAGCAGCATGACGACGGAGCCGAGCAGCGTGTAGAGGATGAACTTCCAGGCGGCCCCGGCCCGGCCCTCGCCGCCCCAGCGGGCGATGAGGAAGTACATCGGGATGAGGACCGTCTCGAAGGCGAGGAAGAACAGGATCAGGTCGAGGACGGCGAAGGTCGCCAGGGTGCCGGACTCGAGGACGAGCAGCAGGGCGACGAAGGCCTTCGGGGACGGCCCCGCGGGCGGTTTGAAGTACGAGTGGAGAGCGCTGAGGAAGGTCAGCAGCGCGGTCAGGACCAGGAGGGGGAGGGAGATGCCGTCGGTGCCGAGGTGGATGCGCACGTCGAGTGCGGGGATCCAGCTGATGTCGGTCGTGGCCTGCATCTTCGACGGCTGGTCGTGGTCGAAGCCGAGCGCGAGGACGATCGCCGCGGCGAGGACCGCGCCGGTGACGGTCACGCCGTGGCGGAGCACGGCCTGCTCGGGTGACTTCCCCTTCAGTCCGGGCGGGGCCGGCAGGAGAGCGGCGGCGGCGCCGAGGAGCGGGCCGACGACGACGAACGCCAGAAGGAACTGCATCACGGACTCGTTGATATCGATCACGCCTGCTCACGCTCCCGTGGCGGCGAGGACGACGGCGACCGTGAGGACGACGGTGCCGGCGAGCAGCGCGCTCACATAGGTCTGCAGATTGCCGGTCTGGGCCCGTCGCACGGCGGCACCGAGCCAGCGGGGCAGTCTGCCCGCGCCGCGTACGTAGGTTTCGACGACCTCACGGTCGAGGAACCTGACGAGGCTCGCGCCGGCCCGGACCGGGCGGACGAAGAGGGCCGTGTACACGGCGTCCAGATGGAAACCGGCGGCCGCGGGGCGGTGCAGCGGGCCGAGCAGCAGCCGTCCGGGGTCCGCCGGGTCGGATGCGTACGCGATGTCTCCGTAGGCGGGTTCATGGGTGGCGATGGCCTCCGCCTCGACCAGCCCGGCGTCGCCCTCGGGATGGGCGGCGACGGCGCCGAGCGGGACGCGGGCGACGTGTGCGGTGGTGTGCCGCCAGGTGGCGTAGGTGACGATGCCGCCGACCAGGGCCACGCCGGTGCCGAGCACGGAGGTGGTGAGGGTCGGTGTCAGGTCGTGGCCGTCGAACCAGTCGGGCAGGACGCGGAAGGCGAGTCCGCCCAGCGCGAGGGACGGGACGGCGAGCACCCACAGCACCACGGTCATCGACAGCGGCTGCCTGCCGTGGTCGGGGGCCTCGGGACCGTGGCCGCGGAACGCCAGGAGCCACAGGCGCATCGCGTACGCGGCGGTGAGCAGGGCCGTGACCAGGCCGGCGAGGAGGACGATCCAGCCCGCGGCCGCGGGGGCGTGTTCGGTGTGACCGGTGACGACGTGTTCGGCGACCCCGAGGACGGCCTCCTTGGAGAAGAAGCCGCTGAACGGCGGGATCGCGGCGAGCGCGAGGAGCGCCACGGTCGTCGTCCAGTAGGCGTCGGGGACCCGGTCCCGCAGGTGGCCCATGCGGGACATCGCGGCCAGTGAGTTGGTACCGGAAGCATGGATGATCACGCCGGCCGCGAGGAACAGCAGCGCCTTGAAGGCGCCGTGGGACAGGAGGTGGAAGACGGCGGCACCGCGGTCGGCGACGGCGAGGGCGCCGGTCATGTAGCCGAGCTGGCCGATCGTCGAGTAGGCGAGGACGCGTTTAATGTCGTCCTGGGCGAGGGCGGCGACGGCGGAGCCGGTCATGGTCACGGCGGCCATGACGGCGAGGACGGTCATGGCGGCCTGGGATGCCTCGAAGAGCGGGAGGAGGCGGGCGATGAAGTAGACACCGGCGGCGACCATGGTCGCGGCGTGGATCAGCGCGGAGACGGGGGTGGGGCCCGCCATCGCGTCGGGGAGCCAGGTGTGCAGGGGGAACTGCGCCGACTTGCCGGCCACGCCCGCCAGGAGCAGCAGGACGATCAGCGTGGGGTGCTCGATGCCGCCGTCCGCGACGGCGCCGAGGATCCGGGTGATGCGGAACGACCCGGCTTCCGTCGCCAGGGCGAACAGGCCGATGAGGAAGGGGACGTCGCCGAGCTTGGTGACCAGGAAGGCCTTGAGGGAGGCGGCGCGGGCCTCGGGGGTCTCCCAGTAGTGGCCGACGAGGAAGTAGGAGCAGATGCCCATGACCTCCCAGCCGACCAGCAGGACCATCAGGTCGCCGGAGTAGACGACCAGGAGCATCGCGGAGGTGAACAGGGAGACGAGAGCCGCGTAGGAGGGGTAGCGCGGGTCGTCGCGCAGGTAGCCGGTCGAGTAGATCTGCACACAGGTGGCGACGACGGTGACCAGGACGGCGGTCAGTGCGGCGAAGCCGTCGATGTGCAGGGCGAGTTCGATCGGTACCGAGCCGGTCGGGGTGAGTTCGGTGGCGGCGTCGACGGCCCCTTCGCCGCCCTGCCGCGCGGCGACCAGGGCGGCCAGCACGAGGGAGGCGAGTGGCGGCAGGACGGCGAGCGGGCGGACGAAGCCGGGGGCGGTGCGGCCCAGCAGCAGCCCGGCGATCGCGCCGAGGAACGGAAGGAGGGGGACGAGGACGGCGAGGGTGGTCGTGGTCACGCGGTGGCCTCAGCCTTCTCGGCGGCCGCCCGGGGCGCGGAGGCGTCGCTGTCGGATTCGTCGCTGCCGGGGCCGTCAGGGCCGTCGCCCTCGGGATCGTGGCCCTCGGCGGTGTCGCGGAGCCTGTCGATGTCCGAGGTGCCGCGGTTGCGGTACACGGCCAGGACGATCGCCAGGCCGATGCCGATCTCCGCGGCGGCGATGGCGATGGTGAACAGGGCCAGGGCCTGACCGGAGTGCAGGGTTTCCTCGGCGGCTCGGCTGAGCCAGACGTCGAAGGCGACCAGGTTGAGGTTGACGGCGTTGAGCATCAGCTCGACCGACATCAGGACCAGGATCGCGTTGCGGCGGGCGAGGACGCCGTACAGGCCGGTGCAGAAGAGAAGGGCGGACAGCACGGCGGGATAGGCGAGGTGCATCAGCGGGTCCCTTCCGTGTCGCCCCGGGTCTCCACGGGCCCGGCGGGGGCGCCGGAGGTGGCCGGGGCGCCGGGAGTGGCCGGGGCGCCGGGAGTGGCCGGGGCGGACGCGGTGGCCGTCGCCGCCTGCTCGGCCTTCGCCTTGCGGGACAGGACGATCGCGCCGACGAGGGCGGCGAGAAGGAGGACGGAGAGGGCCTCGAAGGGGAGGACCCAGTGCTGGAAGAGACTCGCGCCGGTCACCTCGGTGGAGCCGGCGGGGGCGCCGTCCAGGTCGATCCAGGTGGTTCGGAAGGCGTCGACGACCACCCACACCAGGGCGGCTGCGGCGACGACGGCCACGCCGAGGGCGACCCACCGGTTGCCGGAGTCGGCGTCCGGCGAGCGGCCGATCGGCGCCCTGGTGAGCATGAGCCCGAACAGGAGGAGGACGACGACAGAACCGACGTAGATGAGGACCTGCACCCAGGCGATGAACTCGGCGGTGAGCAGGAGGTATTCGACGGCGAGGCCACCGAGGGCCACCACCAGCCACAGGGCGGCGTGCACCAGCTGCCGGGTGGTGACGGTGATGACGGCGGCCCCGAAGGTGACCAGGCCGACGAGGAGGAAGGCGATCTCCACCCCGGTCGGGGAGAGGAAGCCGTGTGTCTCGGCGGCGGTGGTCGTGGCGTGCGCGGCCGTTCCTGCGGCTGCGGCGAGGGTCACGACTCCTCCTCCTGCGATGCGGCCCGGGCGGCGGCGAGTCTGTCGGCTGTCTTGCGGGCGGCGGCGACTTCCTTGGGTTCCTCGGCGCCGGCGTCGAGCGCGGGCGGGGCGGGGACGGTCCACATCCACTCGCGGAGCTTGTCGCGTTCGTGGGTGAGGTCGCGGATGTCGGTCTCGGCGTACTCGAACTCCGGGGACCAGAACAGGGCGTCGAATGGACAGACCTCGATGCAGATACCGCAGTACATGCACAAGGAGAAGTCGATGGCGAAGCGGTCGAGGACGTTGCGGCTGCGCTCGCGGCCACCGGGCGTCGCCGCTGGGACCGTCTCCTTGTGGGAGTCGATGTAGATGCACCAGTCCGGGCACTCGCGGGCGCACAGCATGCAGACCGTGCAGTTCTCCTCGAACAGGCCGATCACACCGCGTGTGCGGGGCGGCAGGTCGGGCTGGGTGTCCGGGTACGGGGCGGTGACGGACTTCCTCGTCATCGTCCGCAGGGTGACGGCCAGGCCCTTGGCCAGACCGGAGCCGGGGAGCGGGGCCACTAGAGGAACACCACCTTGACGATGCCGGTGAGGGCGATCTGAGCGAGGGAGAGGGGGACGAGGAGGGTCCAGGAGAGCTTCTGGAGCTGGTCCTCGCGCAGGCGGGGGTAGGTGACGCGGAGCCAGATGACGACGAAGGCGAGGACCGCGGTCTTCAGCGAGGTCCAGACCCAGCCGAGTCCGTCGGCGCCCCAGGGGCCGTGCCAGCCGCCCAGGAACAGGACGGTGGTCAGGCCGCACAGGACGACGATCCCGGCGTACTCGGCGAGGAGGAAGAGCGCGAAGCGCAGACCGGTGTACTCGGTGTACGCGCCGAAGATGATCTCCGAGTCGGCGACCGGCATGTCGAAGGGAGGGCGCTGGAGTTCGGCGAGGCCGGCGATGAAGAAGACGAGCGCGCCGGTGATCTGCCAGGGCACCCACCACCACGCGAAGGCGTCGAGGATGCCGACGAGGGAGACGGTGCCGGCCGCCATCGCCACGGAGGCGGCGGTGAGCAGCATCGGGAGTTCGTACGCGAGGAGCTGGGCGGCGGTGCGCAGGCCGCCGAGGAGGGAGAACTTGTTGGCGGAGGCCCAGCCGGCCATCAACGAGCCGAGGACGCCGACGCCCATGACCGCCAGGACGAAGAACACGCCCGCGTCCAGTACCTGGCCGACCGCGCCCTCGCCCGGGCCGATCGGGATGGCGAGCAGCACGAGGAGGTACGGCAGGAGGGCGACGGCGGGGGCGAGCTGGAAGACACGGCGGTCCGCGCCGGCCGGGACCACGTCCTCCTTCTGCGCGAACTTCACGCCGTCGGCGATGAGCTGGGCCCAGCCGTGGAACCCGCCGGCGTACATCGGGCCGAGGCGGCCCTGCATGTGGGCCATCACCTTGTGCTCGGCCTGACCCACGATCAGGGGGAAGGTGAGGAAGACGACGAACACGACGAGGAGTCGCAGGGCGACGTCGAGCACGTCGTTCACCGCGGGCCTCCTGAGGGGTCTTCGGGGGTGGTGGCCCCGGTCTCGGGGCCGTCGCTGCCGGACTCCGGGCGGGTACCGGGGGCGGCTTCGGCTCCCGCTTCTGCATCTGCTTCGGCTCCGGCATCCGCTTCGGCTCCGGAGCCGTTGTGGGCAGCGGGTTCCGGATCGGGCCCGGGCTCACGGCGCGCACCGGCTCCGTCTCCGGAGCGGCCTTCCGTGTCCGGTCCGGGCTCGGGAGCCGACCCGGCGTCGGGCTCGGTGCCGGGTTCCGGTTCCTGTTCCGGTTCCGTGAAGGCGGGGCGGGCGTGATGCCAGGGGGCGTCCGGGCTGCGTGGGACGACCGGGGGCGTCCGGTCCGGTCCGTCGGCTTCGGTTCCCGCAGGGGCGGGTGCGGACTCGTCGCCTGCCGCCGCGGCTTCGTCCGATGTCGCGCGCTGACTCGCGGACCCCTCGGACGCGCTGCGCGCCCTGCGGGGGCCTCCGGCAGCGGGCCCACCGGAACGCTGCGAGGCCGACCCCTCACTCGCGCCGCGCGCACGCCGCGCGGGAGCGGCGGCCGGTGCGGAACCGGCCTCCGCCGCCTGACTCGCCGAGCCCTCCGCCGCCGAGCGCGTGCGACGCGGGGGCGTCGAGGAGGTGGCGGCGCCCTCAGCGGGTACCGCCTGACTCGCCGAGCCCTCCGCCGCCGAGCGCGTGCGACGGGGTGGGCGGTCGGCGGGGGTGCGGGTCGCGCCGGCCGCCGGCCTGGCCGCGGCTCGGGCCGGGCGGGACGGGGCCGGGGGGAGCTGGCCCTTCAGGGGGCCCCATTCGTTGGGGTCGGGGACGCCCGGGGGCAGCATCTGGCGGCGCTTGGGGCCGCCGTGCTCGGACTCGCCGGGTTCCTTCGCTCCGGGCCAGGCCTTGGCGACCCGGGCGGCGAGAACGAAGTCCTTGCGCAGGGGGTGGCCCTCGAAGTTGTCCGGCAGGAGGAGGTGGTCGAGGCCCGGGTGGTCGGTGAAGTCGACACCGAACATCTCGTGCGTCTCGCGTTCGTGCCAGGCGGCGCCCGCGTAGACGTCCACGGCGGACGGCAGCGCCGGGGCGTCGTGCGGCACCGTGGTGCGCAGCAGCAGGCGCCGTACGGGAGCCAGCGCGGCGACATGGGCCGTGACGCGGAAGCCCGTGCCGGGTTCGTCGACCGCGCTGAGCCAGTCGAAGAAGGTGCAGCCGAGGCGGTCGCGCGCGGTCCGCAGGGCGGTGATCCAGGAGGCGGGCGGTACGTCGACGGTCAGGACGCCGTACGACTCCTCCGCCGTGGCCTCGGCGCCGAACAGTTCCGCGGTGTCGGCGGGAAGCCAGCCTGCCGCGGTCATCGGCCCTCTCCCTCACGGTGCGTCTCCGGCGGCCGGACCAGCCCGCTTTGCAGCGCCGCCGCCGAAGGCCGCCCGCCGCCGGATCCGTACCGCTCCCCCAGTGACTCCCGGGCGATCTTCTCCTGGAGTTTCAGGATCCCCTGGAGCAGCGCCTCGGGCCGGGGCGGGCAGCCGGGGACGTAGACGTCGACCGGGATGATCTGGTCCACGCCCTTGGTGACGGAGTAGGAGTCCCAGTACGGCCCGCCGCAGTTGCTGCACGCGCCGAAGGAGATGACGTACTTCGGCTCGGGCATCTGCTCGTACAGCCGCTTCACCGCGGGCGCCATCTTGTCCGTGACCGTGCCGGAGACGACCATCAGGTCGGCCTGGCGCGGTCCCGGGGCGAAGGGGATGACACCGAGGCGGATGAAGTCGTGCCGGGCCATCGACGCGGCGATGAACTCGATGGCGCAGCAGGCGAGGCCGAAGTTGAAGACCCACAGGGAGTAGCGGCGGCCCCAGTTGAGGACGACCTTCATCGGTTCGGGCGCCAGCCGGGAGAGCGCGCCGAGCCGTTTCGGCTCCGGGAGCGGAACCGGTTCGGGGGCAGCAGGGTTCACGTCCATGTCAGGACGCCCTTCTTGTATGCGTACAGCAGACCCACGGCGAGGAAGCCGAGGAAGATGAACATCTCCACGAGGGTGGTCGCGCCGTAGCCGTCGGCGGCGAAGACGGTGGCCCAGGGGAAGAGGAAGATCGAGTCGACGGCGAAGATCACGTAGAGGAAGGCGTAGACGTAGTAGCGGACCTGGGTGTGGGCCCAGCCCTCGCCGACGGGGTCGACCCCGCACTCGTACGTCAGGAGTTTCTCGGGGGTGGGAACCACCGGCCGCAGCAGGCGACCCGCCCCGAAGGCGACGGCGACGAACAGCAGGCCGACGACGGCGAGCAGCCCGACGACCGAGTAGGACTGGAAGTAGTCCGCCGCGACGACGGTCGTTTCCCGCACGTCCGCCCCTCACTCCCTCGGATCGGCACCCGGGCCCCTGTCCGTCCCGTGCCCTTGATCCGTGCCGGTGAACGCCGAACGCCACGGTTCGACGATCTCTTCGCACGGGAGTCTAGGCCCTCATAAAGCAGCGGTAAGCAGCTGTCACCACTCGGGACACCAGGGGTGGGGTTTTCCTCAGCGTCTTCGGGCGGTCCGCCTCATGGCGCGGGCCCCCCTGCTCCGGGCAGGCTGAGGCACATGACCGAACCTTCCCCGCCCCCTCGCACGCCCGCGACGGCGGTCCGGGCACCGGCCGGGCCCGACGACCGTCCCCCGCCGGCCCGTTTCGCCTATGACGCGCACACCTGGAAGGAGATCGGCCATCTGCTGGCGAACCTGCCGGTGTCGATGGTCGGCTTCACCTACACGGTGACCATGCTGTTCACCGGTGCCGGGCTGACCGTCACGGTGATCGGGCTGCCGCTGCTCGCGGCCGGGCTGCTGGGCGCACGGCTGCTGGGCAGGCTGGAGCGGGCGCGGGCCAGGAAGCTGCTCGGGGTCCGGGTGGAGGAGCCGAGCCGGCTGCCGCGCGGGGCCGGGGGGTTCTGGCCCGGCCTGTGGATGGCGCTGAGGGACCCAGTGGGCTGGCGCACGGTGCTGTACGAGCTGATCCGGCTGCCGTGGGGCGTGTTCACCTTCACCGTCGCGCTGACCGGGCTGTTCGTGCTGTGGCCGGTGCTGCCATTCGTCGTGCGTGCCCTGACCAACGTGGACCGGGCGATGGTGCGCGGCCTCCTGTCGCCCTCCGACGAACTGGAACGGCGCATCGCGGAGCTGGAGTCCGACCGGGGTGTGGTGGTCGACACGGCGGCGGCGGACCTGCGGCGCATCGAGCGTGATCTGCACGACGGGGCGCAGGCCCGGCTGGTCAATCTGGCGATGGGGCTGGGCCTGGCCAAGGAGAAGCTGCTGGAGGACCCCGACGCCGCGGCCACGATGGTCGAGGAGGCGCACGGTGAGGTGAAACTGGCCCTGCAGGAGCTGCGGGACCTGGCCCGCGGTATCCATCCGGCGGTGCTGACCGACCGGGGTCTGGACGCCGCCCTGTCCTCGGTCGCCTCGCGCTGCACGGTGCCGGTGACCGTGACGGCCGATCTGGACGAGCGTCCGGCCGCCGCCATCGAGGGGATCGCCTACTTCACGGTGTCGGAGCTGCTGCAGAACGTCAGCAAGCACAGCGGGGCCCGGTCGGCCTCGGTCGACGCCTGGCGGTCCGAGGGCCGGCTGTTCCTGCAGGTGTGGGACGACGGCCGCGGGGGCGCGAGCCTGGAGGGCGGGTCGGGTATGCGGGGCCTCGCCGAGCGGCTGGGCGCGGTGGACGGTCTGTTCGTCGTGGACTCGCCGGAGGGCGGTCCGACC
Organism: Streptomyces sp. NPDC086080; assembly: GCF_044540255.1. Lineage (NCBI taxonomy): Bacteria > Bacillati > Actinomycetota > Actinomycetes > Kitasatosporales > Streptomycetaceae > Streptomyces > Streptomyces sp. NPDC086080. The sequence goes on along the minus strand of NZ_JBITRU010000004.1, from coordinate 72,522 downwards.
ACGGTGACGGCGGAGCTGCCGTGGCGGGACCGTTCCGGTGTGCTCGCCGAGGACGCGCGGAAGGCCAAGGGGACGTCCGCCCGCGGCCGGAGGTAGGGAAAACCCCCGGCCAAGACTGCGACGGACTCCATGGTCCGCCGACCTGCGGCGGAGCAGTCTGGTGGTACGACGGCACAGCGCCGGACGAGCACCGCCTCCGGACGAGACGAAGGACGACACCGATGGCCACGGAGTACGGACAGGGCTACGGGCTCCCCACCGGGCCCGGACATCCCGGGCACGCCGACCGGCGGCGGTACCGGCTGCCGGCCGCGCTGCGGGCGCCGGTCGAGGGGCGCACCTGGCGCGAGCTGGCGTATGTGCTGCTGAGCCTGCCGATCAGCATTCTGCTGTTCACCTACGCGGTCACGATGGTGTCGCTGGGGGCGGGTCTGCTGGTGACCTTCCTCGGCGTCCCGGTGCTGGCGGCGGCGCTCGCCGGCTGCCGCGGGCTCGGGTCGGTGGAACGGGCTCGGGCGCGAGGGCTGCTGGGCCTCGACGTGGGCGAGCCGGAGCCGCTGCGGCCGCGGGGGCAGGGGGTCATGGCGTGGGTGGGGGCCGTGCTCAAGAGCGGTGTCTCCTGGCGGTCCCTGCTGTACTCGGTGCTTCAGCTGCCGTGGGCGGTGTTGTCCTTCGTGGTCACCGTGACGCTCTGGTCGGTGGGCTGGTCGCTGCTGACGTATCCGCTGTGGTTCTGGGTCCTCCCGACGTACGGCGGGCAGGACGGCATACAGCTGTACGGCGACGAGCGGCACCAGGTCTATCTGGACAACCCGTTCGAGATCACGGTGACGGCGGGGGTGGGTCTGCTGTTCACGCTCGCCACGCCGTGGATCGTCCGGGCGCTGACGACGGTGGACCGGGTGATGGTGCACGGGCTGCTCGGACCGTCCCGGCTGGCGACGCGGGTGGTGGAGCTGGAGTCGGACCGCGGGGTCGTGGTGGACACTGCGGCGGCGGACCTGAGGCGCATCGAGCGCGATCTGCACGACGGGGCGCAGGCCCGGCTGGTGGCGCTGGCCATGGATCTGGGTCTGGCCAAGGAGAAGCTGCGGGAGGATCCGCAGGTCGCGGCGCAGATGGTGGACGAGGCACACGGCGAGGTGAAGACGGCGCTGCAGGAGCTGCGGGACCTGGCCCGCGGTATCCATCCGGCGGTGCTGACCGACCGGGGTCTGGATGCCGCCCTGTCCTCGGTGGCCGCCCGGTGCACGGTCCCGGTGCAGGTGGAGGTCGACCTGACGGAGCGGCCCGCGCCGGCCATCGAGGGCATCGCCTACTTCACGGCCTCGGAGCTGCTGCAGAACATCAGCAAGCACTCGCGGGCGACCTGGGCGGGCGTGGAGGTGTGGCGGGCGGAGAACCGGCTGATGCTCCAGGTCGTCGACAACGGGGTGGGCGGCGCCGACATCTCCCGGGGATCCGGGCTGTCGGGTCTGGCGGAGCGGCTGAAGGCGGTGGACGGGATCCTGGTGGTGGACTCGCCGGCCGGCGGTCCGACCCGGGTGACCGCCGAGCTGCCGTGGCGCGCGGAGCGGACACGATGACCACGTACTGAGACGCCGGACCGGGAACGGGTCGGCGGCCGTCCCGGACCACGGACGCACGTGGACAGTCATGGACGGACGCCAAGGGACGCCGGCAAACACGGACGGACAGCCACGAACACGGCGGCGGATGCGGGCCAGGGGCCCGCATCCGCCCACCCGTGCGCCGTTCACGGTCGCGCGCCGTGCGCCGGGCGCCGTGCGCGGAACGGACCGGACGGCGGCCCGGACGGCGGCCCGGACGACACCCCGGATCGCGCCGCCCCGGCCCATCCCCCGCCGGATGCTGGAATGCTGGACCTGTCGACCGGCCGCCAGGAGGGCGGGCCGGGAGCAGGCTGTGGGGGGCCGAGCAACGTGGAGGACAGGGTGCGGGTGGTCATCGCCGAGGATTCGGTGCTGCTGCGGGAGGGCCTGACCCGGCTGCTGACCGACCGGGGGCACGATGTCGTGGCCGGGGTCGGGGACGCGGAGGCACTGATCAAGACCATCGCCGAGCTGGACGGGCAGAACCTGCTGCCGGACGTGGTGGTGGCGGACGTACGGATGCCGCCGACGCACACGGACGAGGGCGTGCGGGCCGCGGTGCAGCTGCGCAAGTCGCATCCGGGGATCGGGGTGCTGGTGCTGTCGCAGTACGTGGAGGAGCGCTACGCCACGGAGCTCCTCGCCGGTTCCAGCCGGGGCGTCGGCTATCTGCTGAAGGACCGGGTGGCCGAGGTCCGCGAGTTCGTGGACGCGGTGGTGCGGGTGGCCGAGGGCGGTACGGCGCTGGATCCGGAGGTCGTCGCACAGCTGCTGGGGCGCAGCCGCAAGCAGGACGTGCTGGCGGGGCTCACCCCGCGCGAGCGGGAGGTTCTGGGGCTGATGGCCGAAGGGCGGACGAACTCGGCGATCGCCCGGCAGCTGGTGGTCAGCGACGGCGCGGTGGAGAAGCACGTCAGCAACATCTTCCTGAAGCTGGGGCTGTCCCCGAGTGACGGGGATCACCGGCGGGTCCTGGCGGTGCTCACCTACCTCAACTCCTAGGGGAACTCCCGGAACTCCCGCGGAGGGGGCATCCCGCCGCTGCTCGAAGACGTCTCGAAGTCGTGTCCAAGATGCGAATGCCCCAAGGAAGGCGCCCCTTACGGACGTAGGGTTTATGCGGGGAAGGCCTACGGGAAGGCCGTCCCGGACAGCCGCCTCGAGGAGGTCCAGTTCAGTGACCAGCCAGGTCAGCAGCACCGCGGAGCAGGCCGACGGAGCAGTCGTAGGAGAGCAGCGCACAGCGGGGGGCACGAAGGACGTCCGCCGCCTCGACCGAGTGATCATCAGGTTCGCGGGGGACTCGGGTGACGGGATGCAGCTCACCGGCGACCGTTTCACCTCGGAGACCGCGTCCTTCGGCAACGATCTCTCCACGCTGCCGAACTTTCCGGCCGAGATCCGCGCTCCTGCCGGCACCCTGCCGGGTGTCTCGTCCTTCCAGCTCCATTTCGCCGACCACGACATCCTCACCCCCGGCGACGCCCCCAACGTGCTGGTGGCGATGAACCCGGCCGCGCTCAAGGCCAACATCGGCGACCTGCCGCGCGGCGCGGAGATCATCGTCAACACCGACGAGTTCACCAAGCGGGCGATGCAGAAGGTCGGCTACGACAGCAGCCCCCTGGAGGACGGCTCGCTGGACGGCTACCACCTGCACCCGGTCCCGCTGACCACGCTGACGGTGGAGGCGCTGAAGGAGTTCGACCTCACCCGGAAGGAGGCGGAGCGCAGCAAGAACATGTTCGCGCTCGGCCTGCTGAGCTGGATGTATCACCGGCCGACCGAGGGCACGGAGAAGTTCCTGAGGTCGAAGTTCGCGAAGAAGCCCGACATCGCGGCGGCCAACATCGCGGCCTACCGGGCGGGCTGGAACTTCGGTGAGACCACCGAGGACTTCGCGGTCTCCTACGAGGTGGCCCCGGCGGCGAAGGCGTTCCCGGCCGGCGTCTACCGCAACATCTCCGGGAACCTGGCCCTGTCCTACGGGCTGGTCGCCGCGTCCCGGCAGGCGGACCTGCCGCTGTTCCTGGGCTCGTACCCGATCACCCCCGCCTCGGACATCCTGCACGAACTGAGCCGGCACAAGAACTTCGGTGTGCGGACCTTCCAGGCGGAGGACGAGATCGCCGGGATCGGGGCGGCGCTGGGGGCGGCCTTCGGGGGTTCGCTCGCGGTGACGACGACGTCCGGCCCGGGTGTGGCGCTGAAGTCGGAGACGATCGGTCTTGCGGTGTCGCTGGAGCTGCCGCTGCTGATCGTGGACATCCAGCGCGGCGGCCCGTCCACCGGTCTGCCGACCAAGACGGAGCAGGCGGACCTGCTGCAGGCCATGTACGGGCGCAACGGCGAGGCGCCGGTGCCGGTCGTCGCCCCGCGCACCCCGGCGGACTGCTTCGACGCCGCGTTGGAGGCGGCCCGGATCGCACTGACCTACCGCACCCCGGTGTTCCTCCTCTCCGACGGCTATCTGGCCAACGGATCGGAGCCGTGGCGGATCCCGGACCTGGAGGAGCTGCCCGACCTGAAGGTGCGGTTCGCCCAGGGTCCGAACCACACCCTGGACGACGGCACCGAGGTGTTCTGGCCGTACAAGCGGGACCCGGGGACCCTGGCCCGCCCCTGGGCGATCCCGGGCACACCGGGTCTTGAGCACCGGATCGGCGGCATCGAGAAGCAGGACGGCACGGGCAACATCTCCTACGACCCGGCCAACCACGACTTCATGGTCCGCACCCGGCAGGCCAAGATCGACGGTATCGAGGTACCCGCCCTGGAGGTCGACGACCCCGACGGCACCGCGCGGGTGCTGGTGCTCGGCTGGGGTTCGACGTACGGGCCGATCACGGCGGCCGTGCGGCGGCTGCGGAAGGCCGGGGAGGCCGTCGCCCAGGCGCATCTGCGGCATCTGAACCCCTTCCCGCACAACCTCGGCACGGTTCTCGAGAAGTACGACAGGGTGGTGATCCCCGAGATGAACCTCGGGCAGCTCGCCACCCTCATCAGGGCGAAGTACCTGGTCGACGCGCAGTCGTACAACCAGGTCAACGGCATGCCGTTCAAGGCGGAGCAGCTCGCCACGGCGCTGAAGGAGGCCATCGATGACTGACGCCAACGCGCTGCTCCAGCTCGTCCCCAAGGCCGAGGGCAAGCAGTCCATGAAGGACTTCAAGTCCGATCAGGAAGTGCGCTGGTGCCCCGGCTGCGGTGACTACGCCGTGCTCGCCGCCGTGCAGGGTTTCATGCCGCAGCTGGGCCTGGCGAAGGAGAACATCGTCTTCGTCTCCGGCATCGGCTGCTCCTCCCGCTTCCCGTACTACATGAACACCTACGGGATGCACTCCATCCACGGCCGCGCCCCGGCCATCGCCACCGGCCTCGCGACGTCCCGCCGTGATCTGAGCGTGTGGGTGGTGACGGGTGACGGCGACGCGCTGTCCATCGGCGGCAACCACCTCATCCACGCCCTGCGCCGCAACGTGAATCTCAAGATCCTGCTGTTCAACAACCGGATCTACGGCCTCACCAAGGGCCAGTACTCCCCCACCTCCGAGGTCGGCAAGATCACCAAGTCGACGCCGATGGGCTCGCTCGACGCGCCGTTCAACCCGGTGTCGCTGGCGATCGGCGCGGAGGCGTCCTTCGTGGCCCGCACGGTCGACTCGGACCGCAAGCACCTCACCGAGGTGCTGCGCCAGGCCGCCGACCACCCGGGCACGGCGCTGGTGGAGATCTACCAGAACTGCAACATCTTCAACGACGGCGCCTTCGAGGCCCTCAAGGACCGTCAGCGGGCCGAGGACGCGGTGATCCGGCTCGAGCACGGGGAGCCGATCCGCTTCGGCACGGACGGCTCCAAGGGTGTCGTCCGCGATCGACGGACCGGTGACCTGAAGGTGGTCACGGTGACACCGGAGAACGAGGCCGACGTCCTCGTCCACGACGCCCACTCCGCGTCCCCCACCACCGCGTTCGCGCTGTCCCGGCTCGCGGATCCGAACACCCTGCACCACACCCCGATCGGTGTCCTGCGCTCCGTCGAACGGCCGGTCTACGACACCCTCATGGCCGACCAGCTCGACACCGCCGTCGAACAGAACGGCAAGGGCGACCTCGCCGCGCTGCTGGCCGGCGGCGACACCTGGACCGTCGTGGGCTGAGCGTCGCACGGAACCGCACAGAACCCGCACGGGGAGGGCCCCGGCATCCCGAGGATGCCGGGGCCCTCCCCTGCGCCGGCAGGACTCGCGGGTACCGGCAGGACCGCCCCCGGCGGATACTTTCCAAAAGTTAGCGCATGCCATACAGTTAGCGCATACGCATCCCCGCCCCCCATCAAGGAGTCCTCGCACCATGAGCATCGTCGTCACCGGAGCCACCGGACACCTCGGCCGCCACGTCGTGGAGCAGCTGCTGGAGAAGGTTCCGGCCGGGCAGGTCACCGCCGTCGTCCGCAGCGCCGAGAAGGCCGCGGACCTCGCCGGGCGCGGGGTACGGATCGCGGTCGCCGACTACAACGCCCCCGAGACCTTCGACGGGCTGTTCTCGGCCGGGGACCGGGTGCTGCTGATCTCCGGCAACGAGTTCGACAAGGGCAGGGTGCGCCAGCACCGGGTCGTGATCGACGCCGCGAAGGCCGCCGGTGTCGCCCTGGTCGCCTACACCAGCGCCCCCGGTCCCCTGACCGCCGCGCTCGCCGACGACCACCGCGGCACCGAGGAGGCGCTGCTCGGCTCGGGCGTACCGTACGCGCTGCTGCGCAACGGCTGGTACCACGAGAACTACACGGAGAACCTCGCCCCCGTGCTGGAGCACGGCGCGGTCCTCGCCGCCGCCGGTGAGGGCCGGATCTCCTCCGCCTCGCGGGCCGACTACGCGGCCGCCGCCGTCGCCGTACTGACCGGCGAGGGACACGAGAACACGACGTACGAGCTGGGCGGCGACGAGGCGTGGAGCTTCGCCGAGTACGCGGCCGAGCTGAGCCGGCAGACCGGCCGGGAGATCGTCTACAACCCGGTCACGCCCGAGGCGCTCACCGGCATCCTGGCCGGCGCCGGCGTGCCCGAGCCGATGGCCGCCGTTCTCGCGGGCGTGGACGTCTCGATCGAGAAGGGCGAGCTAGTCGTCGACAGCGGCGATCTCTCCCGGCTGGCCGGCCGACCGACCACCCCGCTCGCCGAGGCCGTCGCCGCCGCGCTCAAGGGCTGACCCGGCACCGCCCGGACCGCTGGACCCCGCACCCCCGCTCGTCATGACCGTATGCCGGTACGGACATGACACGCGGGGGTGTCCGGCGTTACCGTCGTCGGCGGACATCGCGCGCGTTCGACGTCGCGCGTTCGGTGGGCGCCGCGGGAGGCGGAGCACGCGTCAGGCATGAAGGAGGACCCGTGACCGGGAAGCCGGCCGCAGAGCGGCGCACAGGACTGCTGAACGGCTTCGCGGCGTACGGCATGTGGGGGCTCGTGCCACTGTTCTGGCCCCTGCTCAAGCCCGCGGGAGCGGTGGAGATCCTGGCCCACCGCATGGTCTGGTCACTGTTCTTCGTGGCCGCCGCCCTGCTCTTCATACGCCGCTGGGCCTGGCTCGGCGAGCTGCTGCGGCAGCCGCGCAGGCTGGCGCTGGTGACAGTCGCCGCGGCGGTCATCACCGTGAACTGGGGCGTCTACATCTGGGCCGTCAACTCCGGGCACGTCGTCGAAGCCTCCCTCGGCTACTTCATCAACCCGCTGGTCACCATCGCGATGGGCGTGCTGCTGCTGAAGGAGCGCCTGCGGCCCGCTCAGTGGGCGGCGGTCGGGGTGGGCGCCGGTGCGGTGGTCGTCCTCACCGTCGGCTACGGCCGGCCGCCGTGGATCTCGCTCTGCCTCGCCTTCTCCTTCGCCACCTACGGGCTGGTGAAGAAGAAGGTCAACCTCGGCGGTGTCGAGTCGCTGGCCGCCGAGAGCACGATCCTGTTCCTGCCCGCGCTCGGCTATCTGCTGTGGCTGAGCAGCCGGGGCGACGCCACCTTCGGCACCGAAGGGACGGGACACGCGCTGCTGCTCGTCGCCGCCGGTATCGTCACCGCGCTCCCCCTGGCGTGCTTCGGCGCGGCCGCCATACGGGTTCCCCTGTCCACGCTGGGACTGCTGCAGTACATGACGCCGGTTTTCCAGTTCCTGCTCGGCATCCTCTACTTCAAGGAGGCCATGCCGCCCGAGCGCTGGGCCGGTTTCCTGCTGGTGTGGCTGGCCCTCGCCCTGCTCACCTGGAACGCGCTGCGCACCGCCCACCGGTCCGCCCGCACACTCGCCGCGGAACGGGCGGGCGCCGAACGCGGCCCCGAGGGCGTGCCCGCCGCTCCGGAGCCGGACGCGCTGAAGGCCGGGCAGTAGAACCGGGCCCGGGGCGGCGGGCGGGCGGTGTCAGTGCCATGCCCTATAACTGCTCGCATGACGCAGACACCGAGTCCGGCCACGCCCGTGCACTGGAAGGTCGTCATCGACGCGGCCGACCCGCACGCGCAGGCCGACTTCTGGGCCGCCGCCCTGCGGTACGTGGTGGAGGACAACAGCGCCCTCATCGGGAAGCTGCTCGACGCGGGTGCCGTGGGGACCGGGCAGACCGTCGAGTCCCACGGCCGCCGTGCCTGGCGCGACCTGATGGCGGTACGGCACCCGGACGACCCCTACGACGAGGAGAGCGGCACCGGTCTCGGACGGCGCCTGCTGTTCCAGCGCGTCCCCGAGGCGAAGACGGTCAAGAACCGGCTCCACCTCGATCTGCATCCCGGCGAGGGGCGCCGTGAGGAGGAGCTCGCGCGGCTGGAGGGCCTCGGGGCGCGGGTGCTGCGTCGGGTGGGGGACCCTCCCCCGGGGTGGCTGATCATGGCCGACCCGGAAGGCAACGAGTTCTGCCTGCACTGACACCCGTGTGACGAGGGTGGCCCGCGCTCAGGTCTGCCGCGCGCGGGCCCGTTGGGTCAGGCGGCCCATACGGGCGCGGGCGGACTCCAGCTCCTCGATCTCGTCGGCGGCGGCGCCGCCCTCGGTGGCGAGCTCGGTCCACAGCGCGATCAGCTCATGGCCGAGCTCGAGGCCGAGCAGTGGGTCGCGCACCCCGCGCCACGCGGTGGCGGCGCTGCGCACGTTGCCGTAGGCAGCCTCCGCGTCCTGTGCTCGGCGGCAGATCAGCGCCAGGTCGAGGGAGAGCCGGAAGGCGCGCAGCGGCTCGCCGGACAGGTAGGCGATGTAGGCGGTGAGTTCGCGCAGGCGGAGCACCTCCGGGTGCTCCGGGCCCAGGCCGGCCGACGCCTGCGCCACGGTCTCCTCGGCCAGGCGGGTGGCGGTGTCGATCCGGCCGGACCGGACGGCCTCGTTGATCCGGGCCATCGGTTCGGCGAGGTGGTACGCGCCGGAGGTGGTGGGCGGCTCATCGCCGAGCACCGACTCCGCGACGGCGTCGAAACCGCGGGGTGGGGTGGGCCCGGGATCGGGGTCGGGGGCGAACGCGAGATCGGGCCCGGGCGTGGCTTCGGGGGCGGGGGTCCGGGGCGCGTGGCCGCGGGAGTGCTCGGGGGACGGCTCCGCGGGGTGCGGCCGGGCATCCATGGACGGGGGCGGGCCGAACTCGCCCGTCGGGGGCGCGACGGTGCCGGGCGGTGTGCCCCGCGCCGCCCCGGGCAGGGGCCGCGGCGCGAAGGCCGGTTCGGCGTCCTGGGACGCCTGCGCCGCGGAGACCGGGCGCAGCCCGAACGTCGGGGTGGCGTCCCGTGCGGGAGCCGGATCCGCCGGCGCCTGCGGTTCCGGCACGGGGCGCGGGAGGTGCGTCGGCCGGTCCGCGTCGGGCTCCCGCGGCGCGGGCGCCGGCTCGCCCAGCGCGTCCGCCGCCGGCTCCCGGTGCCGCACCGTGCTCAGCCGGTCCGGCTGTGCCGTGAAGCGGCTGGAGCCGTCCGGCTCGACCTGGAGCGGGACGACGTAACCGATCCGGTCGTCGCGTACGACGGCGAGGACGGCATGGCCGGAGGCGATGGCGATGCGGTGGAGGCGGCCCAGCACCGCGTGCTGGATCTCCTCGCCGGGCCCCGCGATCACCGGTACCCCGCCGACCGACGCCACCCGGGCGCCGACGGGGACATGGACGTCGATCGGCGCCGCCGCGCGGTTCGCCGCCTGCGCGGCCTGCTGCTGTTCCCGCTTCTCGCGGCTCAGTCGCGACATCGTTCCCTCATTCGGGTCGTACACCTGCCGTCGAGTCTGTCCGCTCGCCCGCGTTTCTCACGTCACCACGCTGTCACAGGCTCGTCCCAACGGCCGTCGGCCCCGGATTCCCGTCGGTACGGCAGCATGAGGACCGAGGTGGCGAGCAGGAGAGGGGGCATGCGGACAGGCATGCGACAGGGACCGGAGATCTGGATCCGGGGGCCGGTGGCGCCCCCGGAAGCGGAGGTGGCCCCGCCGGAGCCCGCCCACGCGCACGCGACGGCCCGGCGCTTCTCCTGGGTCGGCCTGCACGGCGGTGCCGGTGTCTCCACGCTCGCCGCCGTCTACGGGGGTCATGACAGCGGACGCGTCTGGCCCGGACCCGACGAACCGCGGTCGGTGCTCTTCGTCGCCCGGACCCACGCGGCCGGCCTGGACTCCGTGGTTCCGGCCGTGGAGGCGTTCCGGCGCGGGGAGGCTCCCCAGGGGCTCGACCTGGAGGCCGTCGTCCTGGTGGCGGACGCGCCGGGACGGCTGCCGCGGCCCCTCGCCCACCGGATCCGGCTCATCGACGCGGTGATCGACGTGTACCGGGTGCCGTGGGTGCCCGAGTGGCGCATGGGCGACCTGAGCGGCCGGCCGCCGCACGGGGCGGAGACACCGGCCCGGCTGACGGGTGCGACGCGCTGATTGGGGACGGCGCGGCGGGGATCGCCTCCGCCGTACGCGAGGGCGCGCTCCGGGCCGTGGATGTGGTCGCGGAGGCGCTGGAACGGATCGGGCGGGCCGATCCGGTGCTGTGCGCCTTCCTCGAGGTGTGGGCCGGGGAGGCGCTCCGGCGGGCGGCCGAGGTGGACGCGCGGGTCGCCGCCGGGGAGCGGCTGCCGCTGGCCGGAGTACCGATCGCGGTCAAGGGGCGGCACGGACTGCGTACGGCGGGCCCGCTGCTCGCGGCCGGTGGTGTCGCCGTGGGCGCCACCTCGGTGCCCGGCCCGGACACGCCCTGGCAGACCTGGGGGCTCGGGGCTCACGGCCGTACCGTCAATCCGTGGCGGGCGGACCGTACGCCGGGCGGCTCGTCGGCCGGGGCCGCGGTGGCGGTGGCGGCCGGGCTGGTGCCGATGGCGACGGGCACCGACGGCGCGGGCTCGGTACGGATCCCGGCGGCCTGGTGCTCAGTAGTGGGCCTGAAGGTCACGGGCGGCCGCCTCCCCTCACCCGACCGTACGGGGCTCGCGGCGCCCGGTGTCCTGACCCGCACGGCCGCGGACGCGACGGCCTGGTGGCGGGTGGTGCGGCCGGCCGGCGCGGCCGAGGCGCCCGCGGTCCTCCCCGGCTCCGCGGTCTGGTCCCCGGACCTCGGTTTCGCCCGTCCCGGCCCGGAGCCCGTCACGCTGGCCCGGTCGGCGGCGGGCCGGCTCGCCGAGGCCGGGGTCGTACGGCTGGTTCGTCCCCCGGCGCCGCCCCTGCTCCTCGATCCCGCCCCGGCCTGGACGGCCCTGCGCACCCCCGGCGCCGACCGGTCCGGTGCCCACCGCGTCCGCGCCGGGAACAACCGCCGCCTGGACGCCCTCTTCGCCGGAACCGACCTGCTGCTCACCCCGACGACCCCTACCGCACCGCACGGCCACGAGGGCCCGGGTGACGTCTACTCCACCGCCCTCACCTGGGCGTTCAACGTCAGCGGGCATCCCGCGCTGAGCCTCCCGGCCGGGTTCGGCAGCGACGGCTGTCCGGCGGGGCTCCAGCTGGTGGCGCCGCACGGGCGTGAGGAGCTGTTGCTCGCCGTGGCACGGGAGGCGGAGCGGCGCGGGGCCTTCGGCTGAACCCCCCTCGGAGATTACTTGCGCGTGCATATAATGCGTGTGCATATAATGCAGAAGCCTGTAATTGGCGTACGCCGAGCATGTGAGGGATGACCCACCATGACACGCCGTTTCCTCTTCGTCCTGGGCAGTGCCCGCCCCGACGGCAACACCGAAATGCTGGCCCGCCGGGCCGCCGAACAGCTGCCCCCGGACGTCGCACAGGAGTGGATCGACCTCGCCGCCGACCCCCTGCCCGACTTCGAGGACCTGCGCCACGACAGCGACCGCGTCCGCCCCCGTGAGGGCAGTGCGGCCCTGCTGCTCGACGCCACCGCCGCCGCGACGGACGTCGTGATCGTCTCGCCGCTGTACTGGTACTCGGTGTCCGCCGGGACCAAGCGCTACCTGGACCACTGGACCGGCTGGCTGCGCACGCCCGGTCTGGACTTCAGGTCGGCCATGGCGGGGCGCACCCTGTGGGGCGTCACCGTGCTCGCCCACGATCAGCCGGTCGTCGCCGACCCGCTGATCGGCACGCTGAACCACACGGCCGCGTACCTGAAGATGCGCTTCGGTGGTGTGCTGCTCGGAAACGGCAGCAAGCCGGGCGACGTGCTGAAGGACACCGGCGCCCTGGCCCGGGCGAAGACGTTCTTCGCCCGGGAGGCACCCCTGGCCCGCTTTCCCCACGAGGCCGCCTGACCTCCCGCGTCCGTCCTACGCGGTGATGTCCTTCGACGTGAACCTCGCCCAGGCCGCCGAGCCGAACACCGCCGCGTAGAGGGCTTGGAGTCCCAGGTTCTTGGTCAGGTCGTCCCAGTGGACGGGTTCGCGCATCAGGTCGGCGAAGGACAGCCAGTAGTGGGAGAACAGGTAGGGGTGCACGGCGTGGAGTTGCGGGATCTGGTCGATGATCTGAACCGTGATCAGCAGCCCGACCGTGGTCGCCATCGCCGCGATGCCGCTGTTGGTCAGCGTCGAGACGAACAGGCCGAGCGCCGCCACCCCGATCAGCGACACGGCGACGACCAGGGCGATCAGCAGCGCTCTGGCCAGGCCCTCGGAGAAGCTGATCCGGGTGCCGGAGATGGTCGTGAGATCACCCAGCGGAAAGAGCAGCGCGCCGGTGATCAGCGCCGAGACGGCGACCACCAGGGTGGCGGCCAGGCAGAAGGTCATGACCGCCGCGTACTTGGTGAACAGCAGGCGGGTCCGGCCCGCGGGGGCGACCAGGAGGTAGCGCAGGGTGCCGGCGTTGGCCTCGCCGGCGAGGGCGTCGCCGGCGACGACCCCGATCGCCATGGGCAGGAAGAACGGGAGGGTGGCGGCGAGCGCGGTGAAGACCAGGAACAGGCCGTTGTTGGTGATCTGCGAGATGAACGCCGGACCCCCCGCGCCGCCGCCCCCGCCGCCGGCCGACGAGCCGTCACCGGTCTCGATGCGTACGGCGATGCCGACCAGGACCGGTACGGCGGCCAGCACCGCGAGCAGGGCGAGGGTGCGCCAGCGCCGGAAGGTGGTGAGCAGTTCGCTGCGGAACAGACCGAGGGTCCACAGCGGGTTCACCGTCCGCACCGCTTCAGCCCGCGACATCGAAGCCCTCCCCGGTCAGTGCCACGAACGCGTCCTCCAGGGAGGCCCGTTCGACCCCGAAGCCGCGCACCCGGACACCGGCCGTGACCAGTGCCGCGTTGACCTCGGCGAGGTCCCGCTCAGGCACCTCGCCGGTGACGCGCTCCTCGGCCACGACGACATCGGCGACCCCCTGCTCCTTCAGCACCCGGGCGGCGTCCGCCGGGTCCGGGGTGGTCACCACCAGCCGCCCGCGGGCGCCCGCGGCCAGGTCGGCGACCGGGCCCTGGGTGATCAGGCGGCCCTGGGCCATCACGGCGGCGTGCGTGCACACCTGCTCGATCTCGTCGAGCAGGTGGGAGGAGAGGAAGACGGTGGTGCCGTCCGAGGCCAGCGCGCGGACGAGTGTGCGGATCTCCCGCATGCCCTGCGGGTCGAGGCCGTTGGTGGGCTCGTCCAGGACGAGCAGCCTGCGCGGCTGGAGCAGGGCGGCCGCGAGGCCGAGGCGCTGCTTCATGCCGAGCGAGTACGCCTTCGCCTTCTTGCCGGCGGCGGCCGTCAGGCCCACCCGGTCCAGCGCGGCGGCGACCCGGACGCGCCGGGTGCGCGGATCCGCGGTGGGGTCGGCGGAGTCGTAGCGGAGCAGGTTGTCGCGGCCGGAGAGAAAGCCGTACAGGGCCGGGCCCTCGATGAGGGCACCGACGTGGGGCAGCACGGCGCGCGCGGAGCGGGGCATGGGACGCCCCAGGACGTGTGCCGTGCCGGAGGTCGGCTCGATCAGGCCCATCAGCATGCGGATGGTGGTGGTCTTGCCCGAGCCGTTGGGGCCGAGGAAGCCGAAGACGCTGCCCTCCGGGACGGTCAGGTGCAGACCGTCCACGGCGAGTTGTCCACCGCGGTAGCGCTTGGTGAGCGCGCGGGTGGCGATGACCGCACCGTCACCCGCGTGCGCGGCCGGTTCCGTGCTCGCGCCCGGTTCCGTGTCCGCGCCGTCCGGCTCCCTGGCGGGCGCCTCGCCCATCGGCTTCCTCGTTCCCTGTCACGTCGTAAGGTTCCGGGGCCTTACTTCCCCGCGTCGGCCGCCTTCACGAGCGCGTCCTTGGTGACGGTGCCCACGTAGACCTTGCCGTCGTCGGTGATGAGCGCGTTCACCAGGCGGGTGCTGAACACCGTGCCGCTGCCGAACTCGCCCTTGACCGGGTCGCCGAGCGAGTCGAGGAAGCCGCCGGCGTCACCGCCGACGTCGCCGGTGGGCAGACCGCCCTCGGCTCCCGTGTCGAAGGTGGCGACGGTGTTCCAGCCCTCGCCGAGCATCTTCAGCCCGTCGAGACCCTTGGCGAGGTCGTCCTCGGACTTCGGTGCGCGCTCCGGCTTCCGTGAGTGCTCCCGGCCCCGCTCCAGGTCGCTGTCCTCGGTCACCTCGGCACCCTTGGGCGGGGTGAACTCGAAGGTCGACGCGGCCGGACGGTCGAAGCTCACCTTGGTGAAGCCGACGTCCACGACGGCCGCGCCGCCGGACGACGGGGTGAGCGTGAACTTCAGCGGCATGCCGGTCCTGCTGTCGACCGCGATACTGATCGCGCCGACCGTGGAGCCGGACTGCCTGGGCTTCACGACCAGCTTGTACGCGTCCCGGCCGGCCACCTGGGCGGTGCCGTCGACGGTCACGGACGTGGTGTCGTCGACCGCCTTCAGTGCCTCGTCGGCGAAGTCCTTCGGGGTGGCCGGGGGCCGGTGCCCCCGGTCCTCGCCGGACCCGTCGACCGTGCCGTGGTAGACCGCGTTGGACGCGCTGTCGTAGCCCCAGACGTCCTTGCCGTTGTGGATCAGGCTGTACTCGGCGGCGTTCTCCAGGATCGACACCTTCTGCCGGTCCGGGCCGTCGGCCGCGATCCGCAGCGTGTGCGTGCCGGACGCCAGTTCGGTGAGCTTGGCGGAGGGATCGGCCGAGGAGCCGTCGCCACCGCCCTGTCCCATCGCGCCGGACGTGAGGCCGCTCTCCAGGCCGCCGAGGTTCGGCAGCCCGAGGTCGGTGGTGATCTTCACGGTGCCGGACAGCCGCTCGACGTCCGACTGCGCGATCTTCTCGATCAGTTGTGCGGCGGTGATCTCCGGCAGGTCGGGGTCGCCGGAGTCGGCGAGCGCGGGGACCAGCCCGATGGTCGCGGCCGCCACTCCCATCACCGTGACCGGGACGACGTACCGCGCGGCTTTGCGCCGCCCCGTGCGCGGCTCGTCGACCTCCCCCGCGGTGGTCCTGTCGTCGGATTCGTACGGTGCCATGTGTGCCCTCCGTGGTCGGCGGCGGCTTCCGTCTCGTGTCCTCGCACCAGTCTCGCCCTGAGCCGCCATTCTCACCCGAACCGGTGAGAAGTGGTGTTGTCCGTCGTTGTCCATCTGACCAAATCCGGCAGGCGAATTCGTCAGACCGCGGGCGCAACTCCATGTACTGCTGAGGTATGACACGGGAGGTGGTTTCCGCCCCCGCCCAGTAGGGGCCAGGGGGAGGGTCGGGCCGCCGGTGCGGCGGGCACCGCGGCCGGCCCGGCCCCGGCGGCGCACCACCGCGACGGTTCGACGCCGCCCGGCGCACCACCCGACGGCTCAGCCCGCGCGGTGCACCACCGCGTCGCACAGGTGCACGAGGGCCGTCTTCGCGCCGCACTCCCGCAGGGGGGCCAGCACCGACCGCGCCTCCTCCGCGTACCGCACGGTGTCCCGGCGGGCCTGCTCCAGCGCGGGATGGGCGCGCAGCAGCCGCAGCGCCTCGGCGTGCCGGGCTTCGTCGGTGAGGTCGGAGTCGAGCAGCTCGCACAGGGCGATGTCCTCGGCCAGCCCCAGCCGGGCCGCCCGTTCACGCAGTCGCAGTACGGGCAGCGTGGCGATGCCCTCGCGCAGGTCCGTGCCGGGGGTCTTGCCGGACTCGTGGGTGTCGGAGGCGATGTCCAGGACGTCGTCGGCGAGCTGGAAGGCGACGCCGAGCCGCTCACCGTACTGGGTGAGCACGTCGACCACGGTCTCGTCGGCGCCGGACATCATCGCGCCGAAGCGGCAGGAGACGGCGACCAGCGAGCCGGTCTTGCCGCCGAGCACGTCCAGGTAGTGGTCGACCGGGTCGCGGCCGTCCTGCGGCCCCGCGGTCTCCAGGATCTGTCCGGTGACCAGCCGCTCGAACGCCTCGGCCTGCACCCGCACCGCCTCCGGGCCGAGGTCCGCCAGGATGTGCGAGGCCCGCGCGAAGAGGAAGTCCCCGGTGAGGACCGCGACGGAGTTGCCCCAGCGGGTGTTCGCGCTGTCCACCCCGCGCCGCACCTCGGCCTCGTCCATCACGTCGTCGTGGTACAGCGTGGCCAGATGGGTCAGCTCGACCACCACGGCGGAGGGCACCACGCCGGGCGCGTAGGGGTCCCCGAACTGGGCGGCGAGCATCACGAGCAGCGGGCGGAACCGCTTGCCACCGGCCCGCACCAGGTGCTGGGCGGCACCCGTGATGAGGGGGACCTCACTCTTGGTGGCCTCGATCAGCCCTTCCTCGACAGCCGTCATTCCGGCCTGGACATCGGCTTCCAGAGCCTGGTCCCCCACGCTCAGCCCGAACGGCCCGACGACGGTCACGAGGGGTCTCCTGTCTGCTGGTGTCCACTGGCGATTACACGGAATGTCGATAGGTCGCTGCCCTCACTCAAGTCAGCGTATCCGGTCACCTTTCGATCACCACCGGCACCTCGGGTTACCGGCAGGGCGCCACGGGATCAGGAGCGGGGCGCTTCCGATCGACGGCCGACAACGGACATTCCCCTCCTTTCCTGGACGCAAAGACGCCCGGACCATCCTGCCCGGACTCATGCCCGATTTGCCGCAATTGGCCAGTGAATTCCCGTAGGCCTCAAATGCTCCGGCGCCAGGCGATCAGTGAGGTCGGTCACGCGCGACCCACCCCGCCGGCCATCACGCCGCACCGGCGTCCACCCTTCTCCCGGACCGGAGTTGACCCTTGGCACTCGCAAAGGATCAAGCGTCCCAAATCACCCGTTCGAAGATCAAAGGGCCACATGTGTGACGTCTTCACTTGTTCCCGACATCCCCTCTCGCATACGTTCCGGGCCTGCCGGGCGGACGCCGAATCCTGCCACCGCCCGCATCACACCCACCGACGAACTCACGCACGGCAGGAGCGGGGGACCCAGGTAAGTCGCCGGGCCGGGCCATCGCGCCGGAACGGCTAGGGGTGAAGCCATGCCCGCAAGGGCACGGCCGGGCACTCTCCCGCCCGAACCCGACAGCTCACCTCGCAGGCGTAGGAGAGGAACACAGACATGCCCGCTTCCGGTCACTCCCGCCTCGGCCGCCGCCTCGTCCGCTCCCTCGCCGTCGCCGGCACCGGCGTCGCCGTGGTCGCCCTCCCGCTGTTCGGCGCCACCACCGCCGCCGCGGCCACCACGACCCCCGCCACGACCGCCGCCTCCACGACGGCGTACCCGGACAACCTCGACGGCTGGATCCGCGAGTCGCTGGACGTCATGGCGCAGCACGGCATCCCGGGCTCCTACGAGAGCATCCACCGCAACATCATGCGCGAGTCCTCCGGCAACCCGGCCGCCATCAACCTGTGGGACTCCAACGCCGCCGCCGGCACCCCGTCGAAGGGCCTGCTGCAGGTCATCGACCCGACCTTCCAGGCGTACCACGTCCCCGGCACCGCCTTCGACCCGTTCGACCCGGTCGCGAACATCACGGCGGCCTGCAACTACGCCGCCGACCGCTACGGCTCGATCGACAACGTCTTCGGCGCGTACTGAGCCGACCGCTGACGGCCGAGCACGGCCGCACCACCGAACAGTCGCTCGAGGACGACGGCCACGCCGTCGTCCTCGTTCGACGTGGTGACCTCGTCGGCCACCGCCTTCAGCTCGGGGTGCGCGTTCGCCATGGCGACGCCGTGCGCCGCCCAGTCGAACATGGGGATGTCGTTCGGCATGTCACCGAAGGCGACCGTGCGCGCCGGGCTCAGCCCCAGATGCTCGGCGGCCAGCGCGAGCCCGGTCGCCTTGGTCACCCCGCACGGCTGGAGCTCCACGGTCCCCGGGCCCGACATGGTGACCGTCGCCAGTGAACCGACCACCGACCGCGCCGCCGCGGCCAGCGCGTCGTCGGACAGCCGCGGGTGGCGCAGCAGCACCTTGCTGATCGGCCGCTCCCACAGATCGCTCCGCCGCTCGACCCGTACGGCGGGCAGCGTCGGATGCGGCATCAGATAGCCCGGCTCGATCAGCGTCAGCCCGTCGGCCCCGTCCTGATCGACCGCGGCGTACACCTCCCCGACCTCGGCCTCGATCTTGCCGAGAGCCGTCTCGGCCAGTTCCCGGTCCAGCCTGACGGACCACAGCAGCCGGCCCGCGCCGGCGTCGTACACCTGCGCGCCCTGTCCGCACACCGCGAGCCCCGTGCAGCCGAGGTCGTCGAGGAGCGGCCGCACTCTGGGGGCC
Organism: Streptomyces sp. NPDC086080; assembly: GCF_044540255.1. Lineage (NCBI taxonomy): Bacteria > Bacillati > Actinomycetota > Actinomycetes > Kitasatosporales > Streptomycetaceae > Streptomyces > Streptomyces sp. NPDC086080. The sequence goes on along the minus strand of NZ_JBITRU010000004.1, from coordinate 53,860 downwards.
GGGCGCCCCGTCACCACGAGGTGCTGGGCACCGGTTTGCGCCACCCGCCTCAGAGCGGCGAGGGACCGGTCGGACAGGGTGTCGTCGCCGCGCAGCAGCGTCCCGTCCAGGTCGGTGGCGATGAGCGAGCAATCGGTGGGTGCGGCCATGATCAGAGAATACGGACAACACGACCGTCCGATTCACGGTGCTCGTATCGGCTCGCTTTCGGTGCGATTCCCCTTTCGTAGGCGCCGGGTTCGGACCGGTTCATGACTCTTTCACCGATTGGCGAGAACATCGTCCGCTCTCTACCGTCCGCCCGGGATGGGGCGGTACCTTCCAAGGGTCCAGGGGGGACTTGATCGGGGGGTCAGGTGAGCAGTGGACGCATGCGCGTGCTGAGGCCCGGGGAGCTCGGCGAGGGGGAACGGGAGCGCTGGCGGGAGCTGCGTGCCGCGACGGACGCACCGCGCAGCCCTTTCATGGAACCGGAGTTCACCGCCGCGGTGGGCCGGGTGCGGCCGCGGGCCCGGGTGGCGGTGCTGTACGAAGGGGCCGACCCGATGGGCTTCCTGCCGTACGAGCGGGGCCCGTTGGGGCAGGGCCGGGCGATCGGGCTCGGGGTGTCGGACTGTCAGGGCGCGGTGCTGGCTCCCGGTGTCGCCGTGGACGCCGCCGAGCTGCTGCGGGCGTGCTCGGTGTCGAGCCTCGTCTTCGACAACCTGGAGTCCGGCCAGGAGTTGTTCGTGCCGTACGCGGCCGAGGCGCACACCACCTATGTCATCGACGTGGAGAAGGGCTACGGGACGTACGAGTCCGAGCTGCGCGTCCGGTCGCCGAAGTTCCTGAAGACCACGCTGGCCAAGGAGCGCAGGCTGGGCCGCCAGGCCGGACCCGTGCGGTTCGTCTTCGACGAACGCGACCCGGCCGCGCTGCGGGTCCTCATGCGATGGAAGTCGGCGCAATATCGCAGGACCGGACGCCGCGACCGGTTCGCGCGGGAGTGGATCGCCCTGCTCGTGGGCCGGCTCGCCGAGACCCGGGCCGCTCAGTGCACGGGCACGCTGTCGGTCCTGTACGCCGGTGACCGGCCCGTCGCCGCGCACTTCGGGCTGCGGTCGGCCTCCGTCCTGGCCTGCTGGTTCCCTGCGTACGACCCGGGGTTCGCGAAGTACTCGCCCGGACTCGTGCTGCATCTGCGGATGGCCGAGGCGGCGGCGGACGAGGGCATCGGGCTGCTCGACATGGGACGCGGTCCCGCCGCGTACAAGGACTCGCTGAAGACCGGTGATCGCACCGTCCACGAGGGGGCGGTCACCCTTCCGGGGGTGGGCGCCGCGCTGCACTGGCTGGGCCGCGAGCCCGCGCGCCGGGCGCACGGCTTCGTCCGCGCCCACCCGCGCGTCGCCTCACTGGCGTCACGCACCTTGAAGGGCGCGGCACGGCTGCGCCGGCCGTGAGAAGAGGGAGGGGGAGGACGTATGTCCGGCGCAGCACGAGCGCGTACGCGGGAGGAGATACGGCGGTTCCTGGCCATCGGCGCGATGCAGGTCGCCGAGCTGGACCTGGAGCCGGGCGGGGAGGGGCCGGGCGGGAACGGACCGGGCGGGGGCGGGGGCGGGGCTGCGCTCAGACCCGGGCCCGGCAGCCCGCCGGTGACCCACGGCGAGGTGTTCCTGTTGGTCAGACGCGGGGGGCGGCCCGTGGGCACGCTGCTGGCGTGGGTGCCCGAGGGGGCGGATCCGCGGAGCACGCTCGTGGAGGCGGCCCGGGGCAGGTTCGCGGGGGCGGGGTCGGGGGCTGCGGGAGACACCGAGGCCGGAACGGCCGTGGGGGTCGCGGAAGACACCGAGGCCGCGCGGACCACGGGAGAGGGCGGCCGAGGGGCCGGCGCGGGGCGCGCGCGGGCGTCCGGCGGCGGAGCGGGCGGCGCCGTGCCGCCGTACGTCTCGGTCGTCGTGGCCACCCGGGAGCGGGCCGGACAGCTCGCCCGGGCGCTCGACTCGCTGCTCGCGCAGGAGCATCCGCGCTTCGAGGTCGTGGTGGTCGACAACGCCCCGGTGACCCGGGAGACCCGCGAGCTGGTGGAACGCGAGTACGGGAAGCGGGTGCGGTACGTGTGCGAGCCGGTGCCCGGACTCGCCGCCGCGCACAACAGAGGGCTGGCGGCGGCCCGCGGCGAGATCGTCGCGTTCACCGACGACGACGTCGTCGCCGATCGCCGCTGGCTCACCGAGCTGACCGCGCCGTTCGCGGCCGACCCACGGCTCGGCTGCGCCACCGGCCTGATCCTTCCCGCCCGGCTGCGCACCCCGGCGCAGGTCCTGCTGGAGAGCCACGGCGGCTTCGCGAAGGGCTTCACCCCGACGACGTACGACCCCCGGGACCCGCCCCGCGACGAACCGCTGTTCCCGTTCACCGCGGGGCGCTTCGGTTCCGGCGCGAACATGGCCTTCCGCGCGGAGGTGCTGCGGGGCGTCGGCGGCTTCGACCCGGCCACCGGCGCCGGGACTCCCGCCCGGGGCGGCGACGACCTCTATGGCTTCGTGCGCGTTCTCGCCCAGGGACACCGGCTGCACTACACGCCGTACGCGCTGGTGTGGCACCACCACCGGGAGACGTGGGCCGACCTGGAGACCCAGGCATACGGTTACGGCGTCGGCCTCACCGCCTGTCTCACCGCCGTCCTGGTCAACCGGCCCGCGCTGCTGCCCGCGTTCCTCGCCCGGCTGCCGCGCGGCCTCGCGCACGCCCGGACGCTGACCGCCGTACGTGACACGGACGGCGGCGACGGGGCGCCGGGCGCCCATGGCGGCCGGACCCATCCATGGCCGCGCCGGCTCTCACGGCTGCAACGCAAGGGGATGCTCCAGGGCCCGCTCGGCTATCTGCGGGCCCGGCGGGCGGTGGGCGGCGGCGCTGCGGGACGGGGGACGCGATGAGCCCGGTACGGAGGACCCAGGGCCCGGCCATCCCCGTGTTCCTCTATCACGCCGTGACGGACGACCCGCCGGAGTGGATCGCCGAATTCACGGTGACCCCCAAGGAGTTCGCGGCCCATCTCGACGCCGTCGTGGACAGTGGCCGCACCCCCGTCACCATCAGCGCGCTCGCCGCGCATCTCGCCGGGCGGGCGCCGCTGCCGGCCCGGCCGGTGCTGCTCACCTTCGACGACGGCTTCGCGGACCTGCCGGGCCCGACCGCCGAGACGCTGGCCCGGCGTGGACTGCCCGCCACCGCGTATCTGACCACCGGCGCCATCACCCCGGGCGGTCGCAGTCTGCTGCCGCCCGCACCGATGATGACCCTGGCCGAGGCGAAACCGCTGGAGGAGTCCGGCATGGAGATCGGCAGCCACACGGTCACCCACGCCCAGCTCGACACGCTGACCGCGCGGCGGCTCCGTCGCGAACTCCTGGACTCCAAGGCCGCGCTGGAGGACACCCTCGGTCATGCCGTCCCCCATCTCGCCTACCCGCACGGCTACAACAGCCCGCGGGTACGGGCGACGGCCGCCAGGGCCGGCTACGAAACGGCGGCCGCCGTGCGGCACGCGCTCAGCTCGGACCGGGACGAGCGCTACCGCATCGCCCGTCTGATCGTCCGCCGCGGCCACACCGTCGCCGATGTCGAGGCCTGGCTGGCGGGCTGCGGAGCGCGGACCGCCCCGTACCGGGACCGTCCGAAGACCGTCGCCTGGCGCTGGTACCGGCGCGGCCGGGCGGCCCTCAGGGGTCCGGAGTTCGCGGGCTGAGGAACGCCCGGGCGGGACAGGGCGACCGGGGCAACGGGGGGTGACCGGCGGGTCACTTCAGCGGCTGGTTCAGATACGGGTCGGCCACCCCCTCGCTCAGGCTCTCCCACGCCGCGTCGCCCGCCAGGGCAAGGTCGCAGTGGGGTCCGGGGTCCCGGTGGTTCCACTGGAGGGCGGCCTTGACCCCGTCCAGGCTCTTCAGCACCCGCGGCACCTGTGCGTACCACTCGGCCTGCCGCTGCGGGCGGTCCGGGTCGGACGCCGTACCGAACTCGGAGAGCATCAGCGGCTTGTCGTCGGAGATGTTCTCGCGTATCCACGCATGGGTGGCCGTCTGGGTCTGGGCGAAGGTCAGCCAGCCGGTCCGGTGACAGCGGTAGTAGTTGTACTGGTTGTAGCCGATCCAGTCGACGTACGCGTCCCCCGGGTACATCCGCTCGAACAGGTCGGCGTGGTTCAGATAGCCGGTGATGATCCAGGTCCACACCACGTTGTCGACGCCCAGCCGCTCGAACCGGTCGTGGAGGTGCCGGTACGCCCTCACGTACTCGGCCGGTGTGCCGTTGTCCGGGGTGCGGGTGTCCATCTCCAGGTCGAAGGAGAGGAAGACCTTCCTGCCGGTGCGCTCGCCGTAGGCCTTGATCCGCCGTGCCTGGACGTCGATGACGGTGTCGTCCAGCTCGCCGGCCGCGATCTCCCTCCACGTCGGCTGCTGTGCCTTCGTACCGCCCCACCACTTGCTCTCCCAGGACAGCAGCAGCATGCGGTCCCCGCCCACGCGCTGCTCCTCCGCAGTGAGCAACTGCCCCTCCCTGCGCGCGCCTTCGGGCAGGGACATGTCGTGGTACGTGTACACGATGTCGAGGGCGCGGCCCACGCGTTCCTCGTAGGCCCTCACCTTGTCCTCCAGGTCGTCCCGGTCGTGCGGCACGAAGGCCCCGAACCACGCTCCGCAGGGCGGTTCGAGCAGTTCGGTGGGCTCGCACTCCTCGCCTCTCGCGGAGGGGTCCGGTCCGGAGCCGGACGGCTCCGAGGCGTTGCGCAGGGCGAGTACGGCGAAGAGGACCGCGCTGACGACCGTGGCCGAGGTGAGCAGCAGCTTGCGGCGCCGGGACACCGGCTTCCGGTCGGTCGTGCCGCTGTCGCGGCGACGGGGACGGATGAACTTCACAGAGCGGAACCCTTCCGTGGCTTCGAAGTCCTCGGTACCGGTGGTGAGGCACGCGGCCGCGGGCAGACCGCGGCGAGCGTGGTCAGGAGTACCGACGCGAGCAGCACCCGCTGTGCGCTGAAGGTGTGGGTGGCGATCAGCACCGTCGCGACGATCATCACCACACCGGCGCTGAGAAGGACGACCAGCATCAGCCGTTCCAGCAGGTCGGAGTGGCGGGCGAAGCCGGGGTCACGGGAGTCGGCAGGCCCTCGTGCGGGACGGGCGCGCAGTACCGGCCCGCACACGCCGACCAGTGCCGCGCCGGGGCCGGCCGCCAGGAACACGCCGACCGCCGCGCCGCGCAGCGGCGATCCGCCGGGCAGGGCGAGCGCGGCGAGGGCCAGCCAGCCGGCGAACGGCGGGAGCATCCGTCTCACCAGTTCCTGCGGTGTCATCGCTCCACTCCCCCTTCTGCTCCTTCTGCCGCGTCCGCTGCGTCCGCTGCTTCGCCCCGCAGTTCGTAGACCGCGCCCGTGCCGTTCTCCGCCACCAGGCGGAAGCGGGGCGAGTCGGCCACGGACTCACGGATGCGGTTCAGCTGGTCCTCCGTGAGCTGCCCGTTCATCTCGGAGTTGGCGAACTGCCCCTGGGTGAGGAGGAAGTAGGCCCTACCCGGGCGCTCCACCCCGGTCATGTCGCGGGCGAGGGTGGTGGCCGGGTTCCGGAGGATCTCGTCGATGTGGCGCCGGTCGTCCTCCAGGAACCAGTAGTGGTCGATGCTTCCGTAGGACGCGTGGGCGAGCGGGTAGTTGCGGTTGGCGGCGACCACCGTCGAACCCTCGGGCGCCGCGTCGAAGAGCCACTGGACCAGGGCCACTTCCCCCGGCGGGAAGTAGTTGATCCGGTCCTTGCCCGAGTAGCTCGGGACGAAGGCCAGGGTTGCGGCGAGAAGCACGAGCAGCGGGCCCCCGGTGGCGATGCCGCGTCGCCGGGCCCGCGAGGCGGGTGCCGGGGTGCGGGGGCCCCGTTCCCTGCGGACGCCCTCCTCGGCCTCGGCGTCGAGGGGGCGGACCCTGGGGAGCAGCGCGGCGGCGGCGAAGAAGGCGACGCCGGGCAGCATGAACATGAACACCCTGAAGATCATTTCGCTGCCGTAGCCGCTCGCCACGAACATCGGCAGCGGCGCCGCCGTGATCAGCAACAGCGGCATCGCGCGGTGCCGGAGCACCCGCTGCCGCCCCAGCCCGATCAGCGCCAGCAGCAGCACGGTGCCGGACAGCAGCCGCGCCGCCCAGGAGGTCGCCACCGCCCCGGTACCGGTCGGGGTGGCGCCGTATCCGGTGGCGACATTGCCCCCGACGTCGCCCAGGGAACGGATCATGTCGGGCAGCGCGGCGGACAGGAACGGCAGCGCGGCCGTCAGACACCAGGCCAGGAAGATCACGACCGTGGTGACCACCGGAACCCAGTCGCGGTAGCGGCGGACCAGGCACAACGCGAGGAGCGAGACGACCAGCATGCCCGGGGTCAGCTGGTGGGAGATGACGATCGTCACCACCAGCACGCTCAGCACGACCGTCCAGGCGGCCTGCCCCTGCCGCCCGCCCACCCCGCCGGACCGGTCGTACCGGCGCAGGACGACAGCGAGCACGCCGAGGTGCAGCGCGAACGCCACGGACTGGGGGGAGAAGTAGTCCTGCCCCACCCAGTCGGCGACGAGGAAGAGCCAGACGCCGGTCCAGATCAGCCGCCGGTCCTCGGTGAACGTCCGGTAGATCAGCAGCAGCGGGAGCAGCAGCATCAGGCTGGAGACCAGCGGCCACCAGGCCATGTACATGGCCGCCGACTCCACTCCCAGCAGCCGCACCAGCGCCGCCTGCGCGGCGAAGAAGCCGGGCCACTGGTCGTACACGGCCATGTCGCCGATCTGGTCGGCACTCTGCAGTCCGCCGGCCGTCAGCAGGTGGTCGACGACGGCGTCGTGCTTCCACGCCCAGGCGTACAGCGGGGTCGGGTAGACCACGGCCTGGGTGGCCCGCTCCATCAGCAGCAGCCCGAGCACATACGCCGCCGCCCAGCCGCTCGGCCGTCGCGGGTCGCGGACCGTGCACCAGAAACCGGCGGTGAGCACGGCCAGGCCGGCCCAGAAACCCGGATGGAGCGCGGTCACCAGACCGAAGTCGTCAAGCCGCGACACATCGGTGTGCCGTACCGCGTACACCCACAGGGCGAGCGCGGCGAGCAGCGGCAGGGCGGGCCACGCCGCTGCGAGGCCACGCAGGCTGAGCCGGACGGGTGGAAGATCGGAAAGATCCGTCACCGGCTCATGGGCGGGACTCGACGACTCCGACGAGGCCGAGGCATAGGCCGAGGCATAGGCCGAGGCATAGGCCGAGGCCGAGGTCCGCGACATGGACGTGCCCTCCGCCGGGGCGTCGTCAGGGGTGTGCGGCGCCGGGGTGCGCTGGGGCGCCGGCTCCGGCGCGGATCTCTCCTGTGGAGTGGCTGGCGGACGCACGGTGGTTCCCCCCTGGCGGTTCGGCTCTGCGGCGTGGCCGGTCCCCGGATCGGCCGTTCGGTTGTCTGCGGCGGAGCGACGGGCCCAGCCGGTGCCGTAGTCGGCGGTGGGGTTCGGCCCGGCCCAGCGCGTGCCGTGGCCGGGGACGGCGACGGGCCGCTCCACGGGCCCTTCGCTCGTGTCACGCAGCGCCGACCGCAGCCCGAACACCGAGACGGCCGCGATCAGCGTCATGCTGATCAGCACCGCCCACCCGGCCCCCGCGATCCCCGCCGGGGTGAACAGCACGGCGGCGCTGCCCAGAACCAGCGCGCACATCGCCCCCTGGAGGGCCGCGAGCACACCGGTGCGCCCCTGCACCCGCAGCACCCCGATGTACAGCTCCACGACCGTCCGGGGCAGCGCCCCGAGGGCGAGCAGCCGCAGCACGGTCGAGCCGTGCTCGGCGTAGTCCGGGCTGAAGGGGGTGAGGATCCACGGCGCGAGGACGACGAGCACCAGCACCACCGGCACCAGCAGCAGCGTCATCCGGCGCAGTGCCCCCCGCACGCCGTCGGCGAGCCGGCGCGGATCGTGTGCGGCATGGGCGGTGAGCGACGAGGCCATGTTGATGGCCATGAACTCCATCGTGCCGCCGACGGTGTACGCCACGTAGAAGTAGCCGTTCTCCGCGGCGCTGAAGCGGACCGCGACCATCACGGGCAGCAGATTGATCATCGCCAGGCTGAACAGCGCGCCGAGCGAGTCGCCGGCCAGGAAGCGGCCCATGCTCCGCAGACCGGGCGGCTCCACGTCCCGGTCTGCGGCCGCCTGGCGGGGGATGAGCCGGCGGAAGATCAGCCAGCCCAGCGGCAGGGTGGAGAACGCGATGGCCACGGCCCAGGACACGAAGATGCCCAGCACGGGCAGCGCACTCGCGAAGACGGCCAGCAGGAGCAGCTTCCCCACGCTGAACATCGCGTTCCCGGCCGGCACCCACTCGGCCCTGCGCAGCCCGGTGAGCACCCCGTCCTGGAGCGTGAGCAGTGCCCACGCCACGCACGCCGCGACGAACAGCGCCCCGGCCGCGGGTGCGCCGAGAGGTGCGTAGGAGGCGCCCCACTGATCGAGCGTGAGCAGGAAGACACCCGCGGCCAGGGCGACGACCACGGAACTCGCCCCGTACACGCCCCACACGAGGCGTCCGGTGGCACGGCCCGCGCGCGGTACGAAGCGGACCACGGCGCCGATCATCGTGGTCGCCGTGATGCCGGCAAGCAGCCGCATCGCGGCGATCGCGGCGGAGCCCTGGCCGACGGCGTCCTCGGAGTAGTAGCGGGCGGCGACGAGCCAGAACCCCAGCCCGAGAACCGCAGACACGCCCGTACTGAGCATCAGGAAGTAGGCGTTCTTGAACAGGGAGTCGGGGTCGGGCTTCCTCCCGGCGGGCGGTGGCCGTCCCCCGGCGCGCGTCGTCGTCGGCGCCTCCACCCGGATGTCAGTCACGGGACGGCCCCCGCCCGCCGGCCGTCGCCCCCGGCCGGGTCAGGTCCTCGGGTGGTTCGGCCGGCCGCGCACCGGATTGTTCCAGTACGCCGACGGCCTCCCGGGCCCGCAGCGGATCCACCGGCAGCGCGTGCCGGGCGAACCAGCGGGCCGCCCCGGGCGCGGGCGACAGGTCCGTGAACGTCTCCCCGGCGTAGTCGTCGAGCGGCGGATCGTAGAGGTAGCCGACGACGATGCCGCGCCGGGCCAGCGCCGCGATCGCCGCATCCCGGTCGGCCACGAACAGCGGCACCCGGAACAGCGGTTGCGCCCCGGCTCCGGCGCGCGGGCGGGCCCACCGCGTCGACAGCAGCAGCTCGGTCCCGTCCCGGGACGCCCTCAGTACCTGGTCCAGCCGCCCGAGACCGCGCCGGATCCGCCGCAGCCGCAGCCTCCCGGACTCCCGTCGGTAGGTGTGCATGTCGACGCGGGTCCAGGGGTCGAACGCGGTCAGGTCCGGGGCCGCGCCGACGGCCCGGGCCAATGCGTCCGGACGCAGCGGCATCCTGATCCCTTCACGCTCCGTCAGCCCCAGCAGCCCCATCGCGGCCCAGGCGGCCCGCCGCAGCCCGAGCCCTCGTACGGCCGCCTCGGCGTACGGCCGGACGGCATGGGCGAGTTCGGACGACGCCCGGCGTGGAGTGACCAGTTCCGCGCAGGTGCCGCGCACCGCGTCGACCAGTCCGGGATCGGCGAGCGACAGGATGCCGCCCGCCTGGGCGCCGACGTGTTTGGACAGGCTGAAGACGGAGGCCTCACCCCATGCGCCGACCGGCCGCCCGCCCACCTCGCTGCCGATCGCGTGCGCCGCGTCCTCCAGCAGCACGATGCCCGACGCGTCGCAACGCGCCCTGAGTTCCGGCGCCGGATCCGGGTTGCCGTAGAGGTTCGTGGTCAGGACGGCGGAGAGCGAGTTCCATGTCTCCTCGGGTACGGCATCGAGGTCGATGGACGCGTCGAACGGGTTCAACGGCGCCTGTACCGGCCGCAGTCCGGCGGCCAGCACCACGAAGAGGACGACGTCGTCGTTGACCGGCGACATCAGCACCCGGCCGCCCGGCGGGCACCAGTGGCGCAGTGCCACGTAGAGCCCGAACCTGCCTGACGGCACGTACACACATTCCCGGCCGAGCCGGTCGCGCATGGTCTCCGCCGGCCGATTCGACCGCGACCCCGAGCGCGCCGAGCGCGGGCCGGCCTCCCCCACGGCCATGTGCCCCCCTTGCGTGCCATCGGAACGCCCCCTCCCCGAGGCCTTCCGGCACCCGCCCAGAGTCGCCCCGTTCGCACCGCTCCGTCAAGATTGCCTCCCCTCCTGTGGATAACCTCCGGTACGCGGAGGGAAGCGGCACATGCCGCCCTTGGGACCGCGTGCTCCACGCCCGCGAGCCCGGTCCACCGCCGCACCACCACTCCCGCTCTGCACAAGACCGCCGCGGCACCCGTAACGTGTGGCACGGCCACGGACACGTGGAGCACCTGCGCACACGAAAGCGAGGCAGCACCCGATGCCCCCCTTCGATGTCCCCGAGGGCGACCCCTTCGGCCCGCACAACCTGCCGTACGGCGTGTTCTCGCCCCCCGGCTCGTCGGAGCGGACCGTCGGTGTCCGGCTCGGCGACCATGTCCTCGACGCCGGCGCGGCGGCGCACGCCCTCGGCTCTCCCTACGCTTCCCTGCTCGCCCGCCCGACCCTGAACCCGCTGCTGGCGGCCGGCCGTACGGCCTGGTCGGACGTGCGGCGCGCGCTCACGGCCTGGGTGACCGTCCCCGCGCACCGGGACACCGTCGAGCCGCTGTTCCACCCGCTGTCCGAGGTGACGCTGCACCTCCCCTTCGAGGTCGCCGACTACGTCGACTTCTACGCCTCCGAGAACCACGCCCGGAACGTCGGCCGGATCTTCCGCCCCGACGCCGCCGACTCCCTCACCCCCAACTGGAAGCACCTGCCGATCGGCTATCACGGCCGGTCCGGCACGGTCGTGGTGTCCGGCACCGACGTCGTCCGCCCCTCCGGCCAGCGCAAGGCGCCCACCGACGCCACCCCCGTCTTCGGGCCGTCCGTCCGGCTGGACATCGAGGCGGAGGTCGGTTTCGTGGTCGGGGCTCCGTCCGAGAGGGGCCGGCCGGTGGCGCTCGGCGACTACCGCGACCACGTCTTCGGCCTCTGTCTCCTCAACGACTGGTCCGCGCGCGACGTCCAGGCCTGGGAGTACGTCCCCCTCGGCCCGTTCCTCGGCAAGTCCTTCACCACCTCGGTGTCGGCCTGGATCACCCCGCTGGACGCCCTGGAGGAGGCCCGCGTGGCGCCGCCGGAGCGCACCCACGCCCTGCTGCCCTACCTGGACGACTCCGGCGAGGAACCCGGCGGCTACGACCTTCGGATCACCGTCACCGTCAACGGCAACGTGGTCTCCGAACCCCCCTTCTCCACCATGTACTGGACCGCCGCCCAGCAGCTCGCCCACATGACCGTCAACGGTGCCTCCCTGCGCACCGGCGACCTGTACGGCTCCGGCACGGTGAGCGGCCCCGCCGAACGGGAACGCGGCTCGCTGCTTGAACTGACCTGGAACGGCCGCGACCCCCTCGAACTCCCGGACGGCAAGCGGACGTTCCTCGAGGACGGCGACGTGGTGACGCTGTCCGCCTGGGCGCCGGGCCCGGACGGGGTACGCGTGGGCCTCGGCGAGGTCACGGGACGGGTGGTCCCCGCTCTCTGACCCCTTGGGCCCTGTCCGATCTCCGACGACCCCTGACCCGCACCGCCCTTCGCCGTCATAATCGGCGTCGGGCGGTGTGTGCGTTCCGCGCCCGCGCGACCCTCCTCACCCGCACCCCGGCACGACCCGCACGCCCCCGAGCCGCCCCTTCCGACAGGACCCGGAGCCCGTGGCATGACCCTCTGCCTGCTGCTGCTGAGCGTGGTCGCCGTGACGGCCGCCGTGCCCGTCCCCCGGGCTCTGACCCGGGCGGCCTGGCCGGAGCGGGAGCCGGTGGTCGGGCTGTGGGTGTGGCAGTGCCTGGTCGCCACCGTTCTGCTGTGCTGCCTGACGGCTCTCGCGCTGAGCGCGGCCGCCGTCTTCGGCACCGTCCGCGCCCAGCTGTTCGCCCCGGCCCCGCCCGCCGTGACCGCGGCCTACGACCTGTCCGCCGCCTCGCCCTGGACGGTCGTCCTCACCGTGCTGCTCGCCTGCGGGGCGGCCTGGACGGCGGCCGTGCTCGGACGCGAGCTGGTCGAGACCCGCCGCCGTCGGGCCCGGTCCCGGGAGCATCTGCGGGAGCGCGCCCCCGATCTGCCGGCCGGCCTCCCGGCCGCCCGCGGTCCCCTGCTGGTGCTGGAGGACGCGTACCCCGACGCCTGGTGGATGCCCGGCAGTCCGCCCCGGCTGATCGTCACCACCGGCGCCCTGCGGCGCCTCACCGACCGCCAGCTCGACGCCGTCCTCACCCACGAGCGCGGCCACGCCCGCGCCCGCCACGACTGGCTGCTGCACCTCTCCACGGCCCTGGCCACCGGTTTCCCGCGGATCCCGCTGTTCGCCCACTTCTGCGACCAGACCCACCGTCTGGTCGAACTGTCGGCCGACGACACGGCCTCCCGGCACTGCGGCCATCTGACCACCGCCCTGGCGCTGATCGAGCTCAACCGGCACCGCGGCGTACTGTCCTGCGCCTCCAGCCACCGCCTGCTGGGGGAGCGCGTCGACCGCCTTCTGGAGCCCCCGCCCCGCCTCGGCCGCCGCCACCGGGCCCTGGCGACCGCCGCGGCGGCGCTGGTACCGCTGGTCCCGCTGCTGATCACGTTCGCCCCGGGCCTGACCGCACTGCCATGACGTCATGGCGGGCCGCCGTGCCTCCCCCAGTACCTCAAGGGGCCCGGGAGGTACCCCACGGCGATCGGGGTCCCCACGCTCATGGGGGGTCCCCACGCTCATGGGGGGGGTCCCCCGCTCATGGGGGTCCCAGCCCCACCACGCGGCCGCCTACGTCCAGTCGGGCTCCGGCTCCTCCTCGGGCCAGTCGTCCGGGCCACCGGGGTCCTCGGACCCGGTACCGGCACCGGCGTCCCCCGGCGCCGTCAACCCGGCCAGCACGGCCACCACACCCTCCCCGTAGGTCGCCAGCTTCTTCTCCCCCACCCCGCTGATCCCCCCGAGCTCGCCCACCGACGTGGGCCACACGGTGGCGATCTCCCGGAGTGTGGCGTCGTGGAAGATGACGTACGCCGGGACGCCCTGCTCGCGGGCCTGCTCGCCGCGCCAGGAACGCAGCGCCTCGAACGCGGGCCGGAGCTCTTCGGGCAGCTCGACAGCGGCGGCCTTGGCCTTGCGCTCCCCCCGCCCCGGAGCCGACCGCGAGGTGACCGGCTTCTCCGGCTCCTTCCGCAGCGGCACCTCCCGCTCCCGCCGCAGCACCGCCCCACTCGCCTCGGTCAGCACCAGCGTGCCGTACTCCCCCTCGACCGCGAGCAGTCCCTGGGCGAGCAGCTGCCGGACGACGCCCCGCCACTCGGCCTCGCTCAGCTCCTCACCGATGCCGAACACCGACAACTGGTCGTGATCGAACTGGATGACCTTGGCGGTGCGCCGCCCCAGCAGGATGTCCACGATCTGCACCGCACCGAACTTCTGCCCGCGCTCACGCTGCAACCGCACCACCGTCGACAGCACCTTCTGTGCCGCGACCGTCCCGTCCCAGGTCTCCGGCGGGGTGAGACAGGTGTCGCAGTTGCCGCAGCCCGCCGGGTCCGGCTCCTGACCGAAGTAGGCGAGCAGCTGCCCGCGCCGGCACCGGACCGTCTCGCACAGCGCCAGCATCGCGTCCAGATGCTGATTCGCCCGCCGCCGGAACGCCTCGTCGCCCTCCCCGGACTGGATCAGCTTGCGCTGCTGTATGACGTCGTTCAGGCCGTACGCCATCCAGGCCGTCGACGGCAGTCCGTCACGCCCCGCGCGTCCGGTCTCCTGGTAGTAGCCCTCGACCGACTTGGGCAGGTCGAGGTGGGCGACGAACCGGACGTCCGGCTTGTCGATGCCCATGCCGAAGGCGATGGTCGCCACCACGACCAGCCCCTCCTCGCGCAGGAACCGCGCCTGATGCGCGGCGCGCGTCCCCGCGTCGAGCCCGGCGTGGTACGGCACCGCCTCGATACCGTTGCGCGAGAGGAACTCCGCGGTCTTGTCCACGGAGTTGCGTGAGAGGCAGTACACGATGCCCGCGTCCCCCGCGTGCTCCTCGCGCAGGAAGTTCAGCAGCTGCTTGCGGGGGTCGGCCTTGGGCACGATCCGGTACTGGATGTTGGGCCGGTCGAAGCTGGCCACGAAATGCCGGGCCTCCGGCATCCCCAGCCGCTCGGTGATCTCCCGGTGCGTGGCGTCCGTGGCGGTCGCCGTGAGCGCCAGACGGGGCACCTCGGGCCACCGCTGACCCAGCAGGGACAGGCTGAGGTAGTCCGGCCGGAAGTCATGTCCCCACTGGGACACACAGTGGGCCTCGTCGATGGCGAAGACGGAGATCTTGCCGCGTGAGAGCAGATCCAGGCTGCTCTCCATCCGCAGCCGCTCCGGCGCGAGGTACAGCAGGTCCAGCTCGCCGGCGAGGAACTCCGCCTCGACGGTCCGCCGCTCGTCGAAGTCCTGCGTGGAGTTCATGAACCCGGCGCGCACGCCCAGCGCCCGGAGCGCGTCCACCTGGTCCTGCATCAGGGCGATCAGCGGGGAGACGACGACCCCCGTACCCGGTCTGACCAGGGACGGAATCTGGTAGCACAGCGACTTTCCGCCGCCTGTCGGCATGAGCACGACGGCGTCGCCGCCGGCGATCACATGCTCGACGACCGCTTCCTGCTCACCGCGGAACGCCTCGTACCCGAACACCCGGTGCAGCGCCGCCAGCGCCTCACCATCCGTCACTGCCATCTCGGCCATCCCGGCGGCACCGCCCGTCCCCTGCATCGTCCCGTCCCCCGTACGTCGTCCCTCGACCACTGCGTCCACGATAGGCGCCCGCACCGACAGCCCCGGGGTTATCCACAGGCCCGCGGGAAACAGAGAGCGGCCCGGCACCCCGCCCACGGGGTACCGGGCCGCTCTCTCGCCCGCCGGGGCGGGGTGTCAGCGCACGAACACTCCCGCGTCTCCCGCGAGCTCCAGGAAGTACTGCGGTGCCACACCGAGCACCACCGTGACCGCCACACCGACCCCGATCGCCGTCATCGTCAGCGGTGACGGCACCGCGACGGTCGGGCCCTCGGGGCGCGGCTCGCTGAAGAACATCAGGACGATGACGCGGATGTAGAAGAACGCCGCGATGGCCGACGCGATCACACCGACCACGACCAGCGGCACCGCCCCGCCCTCCGCCGCCGCCTTGAACACGGCGAACTTCCCGGTGAACCCGGAGGTCAGCGGGATGCCCGCGAAGGCCAGCAGGAACACCGCGAACACCGCCGCCACCAGCGGGGAGCGACGGCCGAGCCCCGCCCACTTGGACAGGTGCGTCGCCTCACCGCCGGCGTCCCGGACCAGCGTGACCACCGCGAACGCGCCGATCGTCACAAACGAGTACGCCGCCAGGTAGAACAGCACCGAGGAGATGCCCGACGGAGTGGCCGCGATGACACCCGCGAGGATGAAGCCCGCGTGCGAGATCGCCGAGTACGCCAGCAGCCGCTTGATGTCGGTCTGCGTGATGGCGACGATCGCACCGACCACCATGGTGACGATGGCGACGCCCCACATGACCGGCCGCCAGTCCCAGCGCAGGCCCGGCAGCACGACGTACAGGATCCGCAGCAGCGCGCCGAACGCCGCCACCTTGGTCGCCGCCGCCATGAAGCCCGTCACCGGGGTCGGTGCGCCCTGGTACACATCGGGCGTCCACATGTGGAAGGGCACGGCGCCGACCTTGAACAGCAGGCCCATGACCACCAGCGCGGCACCGATCAGCAGCAGCGCGTCGTTGCCCATGGTGCCGGCGAGCGCCGGGGTGACCTCGGTCACGGTGCCCTCGACGACCTGCGTGATCGCCGCGTACGACATCGAGCCCGCGTAGCCGTACAGCAGGGCGATGCCGAACAGCATGAACGCCGAGGCGAACGCGCCGAGGAGGAAGTACTTGACCGCCGCCTCCTGCGACATCAGCCGCTTGCGGCGGGCCAGCGCGCACATCAGGTACAGCGGGAGCGAGAGAACCTCCAGCGCCACGAACAGCGTCAGCAGGTCGTTGGCCGCCGGGAAGACCAGCATGCCGGCGACCGCGAAGAGCAGCAGCGGGTACACCTCGGTGGTGGTGAACCCGGCCTTGACCGCCTTCTTCTCGCTGTCGCTGCCCGGCACCGCCGCGGCCTGCGCGGCGAAGGAGTCGACACGGTTGCCGTGTGCCTCCGGGTCGAGCCGGCGTTCGGCGAAGGTGAACAGGCCCACCAGGGCCGTCAGCAGGATGGTGCCCTGGAGGAACAGGGCCGGTCCGTCGACAGCGATGGCGCCCATCGCCGCGATGCCCGCCTTGGTCGTGGCGTAGCCGTTCGCGGCGAGTGCCACGACCGCGGCGAACGCGGCGGCGAGCGCGACCACGGAGACGAACAGTTGTGCGTAGTAGCGGGATTTCCGCGGGACGAACGCCTCGACCGTGATCCCGACCACCGCCGCGCCGACGACGATCAGAATGGGGGCGAGCTGTCCGTATTCGATCTTCGGCGCGTCGATCTTCGAGATCGGGTCGATCGCGGCCGCCGTTGTCCACAGGCTGTGGACGGCTGTTGTCGCGCTCACTTGGCCGCCTCCACCTCGGGCTGGGGGTCCTTCATATCGACGTCGGACATGGTCTGCCTCACCGCCGGGTTCACGATGTCCGTGACGGGCTTCGGATAGACGCCCAGGAAGACGAGGAGCACGACCAGCGGCGCCACCACCGCGATCTCGCGCACCCGCAGGTCGGGCATCTTCGCCACCTCGGGCCTCACCGGGCCGGTCATCGTCCGCTGGTAGAGGACGAGAACGTAGAGCGCGGCGAGGACGATGCCGAAGGTGGCGACGATCCCGATCACCGGATAGCGGGTGAACGTGCCGACCAGGACCAGGAACTCACTGACGAAGGGCGCGAGCCCCGGCAGCGAGAGGGTCGCGAGGCCGCCGATCAGGAACGTCCCGGCGAGTACCGGGGCGACCTTCTGCACACCGCCGTAGTCGGCGATCAGCCGCGAACCGCGCCGCGAGATCAGGAATCCGGCGATCAGCATCAGCACGGCCGTCGAGATGCCGTGGTTGACCATGTACAGCGTCGCGCCGGACTGGCCCTGGCTGGTCATGGCGAAGATGCCCATGATGATGAAGCCGAAGTGCGAGATCGACGCGTACGCGATCAGCCGCTTGATGTCGCGCTGGCCGACCGCGAGCAGCGCACCGTAGATGATGCTGACGACCGCCAGGACGAGGACGACCGGCGTCGCCCACTTGCTGGCCTCCGGGAACAGCCCGAGGCAGAAGCGGAGCATCGCGAAGGTGCCCACCTTGTCGACGACCGCCGTGATCAGCACGGCCACCGGGGCGGTGGACTCCTGCATGGCGTTGGGCAGCCAGGTGTGCAGCGGCCACAGCGGCGCCTTCACGGCGAAGGCGAAGAAGAAGCCGAGGAACAGCCAGCGCTCGGTGCTGGTCGCCATCTCCAGCGAGCCGTCGGCCCGCGCCTGGGCGATCTCGGTGAGCGAGAAGTTCCCGGCGACCACGTACAGCCCGATCACCGCGGCCAGCATGACCAGACCGCCGGCCAGGTTGTAGAGCAGGAACTTCACGGCCGCGTACGACCGCTGCGTCGCCGCCTTCTCCTCGCCGTGCTCGTGGGCACGGTCCCCGAAGCCGCCGATGAGGAAGTACAGCGGGATCAGCATGGCTTCGAAGAAGATGTAGAAGAGGAAGACGTCGGTGGCCTCGAAAGAGAGGATCACCATCGCCTCGACGGCGAGGATCAGGGCGAAGAAGCCCTGGGTCGGCCGCCACCTCTTGTGTCCCGTCTCCAGCGGGTCGGCGTCGTGCCAGCCCGCCAGGACGATGAAGGGGATCAGCAGGGCGGTCAGCGCGATCAGCGCCACCGCGATGCCGTCCACACCCAGCTCGTACCGGACGCCGAAGTCCGCGATCCAGGCGTGGGACTCGGTGAGCTGGTAGCGGTCACCGCCCGGGTCGAACCGCACCAGGACGACGATCGCCGAGGCGAGCGTGGCGAGCGAGAACAGCAGGGCCAGCCACTTGGCCGCCGTGCGCCTCGCGGCCGGTACGGCGGCCGTGGCGATCGCCCCGATGGCCGGGAGGGCCGCCGTCGCCGTCAGCAGAGGAAAGGACATCTCAGACCGCCCTCATCAGCAGGGTCGCGGCGACGAGGACCGCCGCGCCGCCGAACATGGAGACCGCGTAGGACCGCACGAAGCCGTTCTGCAGCCTGCGCATCCGCCCGGACAGGCCGCCCATGGAGGCCGCCGTGCCATTGACCACCCCGTCGACCAGGGTGTGGTCGACGTACACCAGCGATCGGGTGAGGTGCTCGCCGCCGCGGACCAGCACCACATGGTTGAAGTCGTCCTGGAGCAGATCGCGCCGGGCGGCCCGGGTGAGCAGCGACCCGCGCGGGGCGACGGCCGGCACCGGACGGCGCCCGTACTGGGCCCAGGCGATCGCCACACCGATCACCATCACCGCGACCGTGGCGGCGGTCACCGTCATGGCACTGATCGGCGCGTGACCGTGGTCGTGGCCGGTGATGGGCTCCAGCCAGTGCACGAAGCGGTCACCGATGCTGAAGATCCCACCGGCGAAGACCGAACCGAAGGCGAGCACGATCATCGGGATCGTCATGCTCTTCGGCGACTCGTGCGGGTGCGGCGGCTCGTACGCGCCGCGGGTCGCGGCGGCCGGTTCCACGTCCGGCTCGGCCGGGGACGGCGTCGGCGCGTTGCGCCAGCGCTCCTCCCCGAAGAACGTCATCAGCATCACGCGGGTCATGTAGTACGCGGTGATGGCCGCGCCCAGCAGGGCACAGGCGCCGAAGATCCAGCCCTGGGTGCCGCCCTTGGCGAACGCCGCCTCGATGATCATGTCCTTGGAGAAGAAGCCGGACAGTCCCGGGAAGCCGATGATCGCGAGATAGCCGAGGCCGAAGGTGACGAAGGTGACCGGCATGTACGTCCGCAGTCCGCCGTAGCGGCGCATGTCGACCTCGTCGTTCATGCCGTGCATGACCGAACCGGCGCCGAGGAACAGCCCGGCCTTGAAGAAGCCGTGCGTCACCAGGTGCATGATCGCGAAGACGTAGCCGATCGGGCCGAGGCCCGCGGCCAGCACCATGTAGCCGATCTGCGACATGGTCGAGCCGGCGAGTGCCTTCTTGATGTCGTCCTTCGCGCAACCGACGATCGCACCGAACAGCAGCGTGACCGCGCCGACGATGGCGACGACCAGTTGTGCGTCCGGAGCGCCGTTGAAGATGGCCCCCGAGCGGACGATCAGATAGACGCCCGCCGTCACCATGGTCGCGGCGTGGATCAGGGCGGAGACGGGGGTCGGGCCCTCCATCGCGTCCCCGAGCCAGGACTGCAGCGGCACCTGGGCGGACTTGCCGCAGGCGGCGAGCAGCAGCATCAGCGCGATGGCGGTGAGCTTGCCCTCGCCGGCCCCGCCCGCGAGACCGGCCTCCCCGTGGCCGCCGAGCACCGGCCCGAAGGCGAAGGTGCCGAACCACAGGAACATCAGCATGATCGCGATGGACAGGCCCATGTCGCCGACACGGTTGACCAGGAAGGCCTTCTTCGCCGCCGTGGCGGCGCTGGGCTTGTGCTGCCAGAAGCCGATCAGCAGATAGGAGGCGAGACCGACGCCCTCCCAGCCGACGTACAGCAGCAGGTAGTTGTCGGCGAGCACGAGAATGAGCATCGCCGCGAGGAACAGGTTCAGGTAGCCGAAGAAGCGGCGGCGCCGCTCGTCGTGCTCCATGTACCCGACGGAGTACAGATGGATCAGTGAGCCGACGCCGGTGATCAGCAGGACGAACGTCATCGACAGCTGGTCGAGCCGGAAGGCGACGTCGGCCTGGAAACCCTCCACCGGGATCCAGCTGAACAGATGCTGTGTGACGGTGCGTTCGGCGGCGCCCTTGCCGAGCAGGTCGGTGAACAGCACCAGTCCGAGCGCGAAGGAGACGGCCGCGAGCAGCGTGCCGATCCAGTGGCCGACGGCGTCCAGCCGGCGTCCGCCGCACAGCAGGACCACCGCTCCGAGCAGGGGCGCCGCCACCAGCAGCGCAATCAGGTTCTCCACGATTCAGCAGCCCCTCACAGCTTCATCAGGCTGGCGTCGTCGACCGAGGCCGAGTGGCGGGAACGGAACAGGGACACGATGATCGCCAGTCCGACCACGACCTCCGCGGCGGCCACGACCATCGTGAAGAAGGCGATGACCTGACCGTCGAGGTTGCCGTGCATCCGGGAAAAGGCGACGAAGGCGAGGTTGCAGGCGTTGAGCATCAGCTCGACGCACATGAACACGACGATCGCGTTGCGCCGGATCAGCACACCGGTGGCACCGATCGTGAACAGCAGCGCGGCCAGATACAGATAGTTGACGGGGTTCACTTCGACGCCTCCTCGGCCCGCTTGAACGTCGGCGGAGCGATCGCCGTACGCTCCAGGCGCTCCTCCGCGCGCTGCTCCAGCGCCCGCAGGTCGTTGATCGCTTCCTGCGACACGTCACGGACCTGTCCGCGGTCCCGCAGCGTCTTGCTGACGGTGAGGTCCGACGGGGTGCCGTCGGGCAACAGGCCCGCGATGTCCACGGCGTTGTGCCGGGCGTAGACACCGGGAGCCGGCAGCGGCGGCAGGTACTTGCCCTCGCGCACGCGCTGCTCGGCCAGCTCCCGCTGGGTCTTGGCGCGCTCGGTGCGCTCCCGGTGGGTGAGCACCATGGCGCCGACGGCGGCCGTGATGAGCAGGGCGCCGGTGATCTCGAACGCGAAGACGTACTTGGTGAACAGCAGGGCCGCGAGGCCCTCCACGTTGCCGCCCGCGTTCGCCTCGCCGATGCCGTTGAACTCACTGAGCGAGGCGTTCCCGATCCCGCCGACCAGCAGGATGCCGAATCCGAGACCGCACAGCAGGGCCAGCCAGCGCTGGCCCTTGATGGTCTCCTTCAGGGAGTCCGCCGCGGTGACACCGACCAGCATCACCACGAACAGGAACAGCATCATGATCGCGCCGGTGTAGACGACGATCTGGACGACGCCCAGGAAGTAGGCGCCGTTGGCCAGGTAGAACACGGCGAGAATGATCATGGTCCCGGCGAGGCAGAGCGCGCTGTGCACGGCCCGCCGCATGAACACGGTGCACAGGGCGCCGATCACGGCGATCGTGCCGAGGATCCAGAACTGGACGGCCTCTCCGGTGGAGGTGCCGGCAGAGAGAGTCGCCGCGGCGGCGATCTGCCCGGTCATCGCCCGATCACCTTCTCCGACGCCGGTTCCTCCGCGCCGAAGGTCGAGGCGGCCTCCTGCACGACCTCGCCCTTGGAGTGGGCGACCTGCTGCTCCGTACCGGGCGCGGCCTCGGTCACCAGGCCCCGGTAGTAGTCCTGTTCGTCGGTGCCCGGGTACATGGCGTGCGGAGAGTCGACCATGCCCTCGTCCAGACCGGCGAGCAACTGCTCCTTGGTGTAGATGAGGTTGGCGCGACTGGAGTCCGCCAGCTCGAACTCGTTGGTCATCGTCAGCGCGCGCGTGGGGCACGCCTCGATGCACAGGCCGCACAGGATGCAGCGGGCGTAGTTGATCTGGTACACGCGCCCGTACCGCTCGCCGGGCGAGTAGCGCTCCTCCTCGGTGTTGTCCGCGCCCTCGACGTAGATCGCGTCGGCGGGACAGGCCCAGGCGCACAGCTCACAGCCGACGCACTTCTCCAGGCCGTCCGGATGGCGGTTGAGCTGGTGCCGTCCGTGGAACCGCGGAGCGGTGGTCTTCTGCTGCTCCGGGTACTGCTCGGTCAGCCGCTTCTTGAACATGGCCTTGAAGGTCACGCCGAAGCCGGCCACAGGGTTCAGGAAACCGGGCGTGGTGTCCTTGGGTTCCTCAGCCATCGGACGCCTCCTTTCCATCCGTAGATCCGCCCAGAGATCCGTCACTCTGAGTATCGGGGCCACCACTGGCGACCAGCTCCCGCTCCCGGCGCGGGCGGCGGCGGGGCACCGGCGGCAGCTCCTGTCCCGGCAGCGGCGGTACGGGGAATCCGCCCGCCATGGGGTCGAAGGCGGGCGGTTCCCCGGGCTGCTCGGCCTCCTTCGCCCGCGACCGGAACATGTCGGCCACGAAGGAGAGCAGCAGCAGGGCGAGGACCGCCCCGGCGATGTAGAGCGCGATGTCGGCGAACTCGTAGTTCTCGTTGCGCAGCGCCCGCACGGTGGCGACCGCCATCAGCCACACCAGCGCGACCGGGATGAGCACCTTCCAGCCCAGCTTCATCAGCTGGTCGTAACGGACCCGCGGAAGCGTGCCGCGCAGCCAGACGAAGCAGAACAGCAGGCTCAGCAGCTTGCCGACGAACCAGAGCATCGGCCACCAGCCGTGGTTCGCGCCCTCCCAGAAGGTGCTGATCGGCCACGGGGCCCGCCAGCCGCCCAGGAAGAAGGTCACGGCGACGGCCGAGACGGTCACCATGTTGATGTACTCGGCGAGCATGAACATCGCGAACTTGATCGACGAGTACTCGGTGTTGAAGCCGCCGACCAGGTCGCCCTCGGACTCCGGCATGTCGAACGGGGCACGGTTGGTCTCGCCGACCATCGTCACGATGTAGATGAGGAAGGAGACCGGCAGCAGCACGATGTACCAGCGGTCGGCCTGCTGCTCCACGATCGTCGACGTCGACATCGACCCCGAGTAGAGGAACACGGAGGCGAACGCCGCGCCCATGGCGATCTCGTACGAGATCATCTGCGCGCAGGAGCGCAGTCCGCCCAGCAGCGGATAGGTGGAGCCGGAGCTCCAGCCCGCCAGGACGATGCCGTAGATGCCGACCGAGGCGACCGCGAGGATGTAGAGCGCCGCGATCGGGAGGTCGGTCAGCTGCATCGTGGTGCGCTGGCCGAAGATCGAGATCTCGTTGCCGGCCGGCCCGAAGGGGATCACGGCGAACGCCATGAAGGCCGGGATCGCCGCGACGATCGGCGCCAGGACGTACACCGCCTTGTCCGCGCGCTTGACGACGACGTCTTCCTTGAGCATCAGCTTCACGCCGTCGGCGAGCGACTGGAGCATGCCCCAGGGGCCGTGCCGGTTGGGACCGATGCGCAGCTGCATCCAGGCGACGACCTTGCGCTCCATGACGATGCTGATCAGCACGGTCACCATCAGGAAGGCGAAGCAGAACACCGCCTTGACGGCGATCAGCCACCAGGGGTCGCGGCCGAACATCGAGAGGTCTTCAGCGGCGAAGTACGGGCTCGTGCTCATGCCTCCACCTCCTTGGGTGCCTCGCCGGCGAGGGTCGCCGGGCCGATACGGACGAGGGAGCCGGGCAGCGCCCCGGTGCCGGAGGCGACACCGCCGTCCACGGAGTTGAGCGGCAGCCACACCACGCGGTCGGGCATCTCGGTGACCGCCAGCGGCAGTTCCACCGTTCCGGCGGTACCGGTCACCGACAGCAGGTCGCCGTCCTTGACCCCGACCTCGGCGGCCGTGGCGGCCGACACGCGCGCGCGGGCGGCGTGCCGGGTGCCGGCCAGCGCCTCGTCGCCCAGCTGCAGCAGACCGTGGTCGAGCAGCAGCCGGTGTCCGGCGAGCACGGCCTCCCCGGCGGCCGGCCGGGGCAGGGCGCCCGCGGTCTCCACCGGGTCGGCGGCCCGGGGTCCGTCCCAGGCGCCGAGCCGGTCGAGTTCCGCGCGGATCGTGCGCAGGTCCGGCAGGCCCAGGTGGACGTCCATGGCGTCGGCCAGCATCTGCAGCACGCGCGCGTCGGTGGGCGCGACCCGCCGGGTCATCTGCTCGGGCTTGAGCGACGCCTCGAACAGCCGGGCCCTGCCCTCCCAGTTGAGGAAGGATCCGGCCTTCTCGGCGACCGCGGCAACCGGCAGGACGACGTCGGCGAGCTCGGTGACCTCGCTGGGCCGCAGCTCCAGCGAGACCACGAACCCGGCCTCGGCGAGTGCGACGCGCGCGCGGGCCGGGTCGGGCAGGTCGGCGACCTCCACGCCCGCGACGAGCAGCGCCTGGAGCTCACCGCGTGCCGCCGCCTCCACGATCTCGCCGGTGTCACGGCCGTAGCGGTGCGGCAGTTCGGCGACGCCCCAGGCGGCGGCGATCTCCTCCCGGGCGCGCGGATCGGTCGCCGGGCGTCCGCCCGGCAGCAGCGACGGCAGCGCGCCCGCCTCCACGGCTCCCCGCTCACCGGCCCGGCGCGGGATCCACACCAGCCGGGCGCCGGTCGCGGCGGAGAACCGGACGGCCGCGGTCAGCCCGCCCCGGACAGCCGCCAGCCGCTCGCCGACGGCGATCACCGCGCCCTCGGCCCGCAGCGCCTCGGCGGCCCTGGCCCCGTCGCCCTCCAGGCCGACGCCGCTCGACAGCGCGTCCAGCCATTCGGTCTCGGTACCGGGAGCCGCCGGCAGCAGGGTGCCTCCGGCCTTCTGAAGTCCGCGCGTGGCGTGCGTGGCCAGGGCGAAGGTCCGCTGCCCGTGCTTCCGCCATGCCTTGCGCAGCCGCAGGAAGACGCCGGGCGCCTCCTCCTCGGACTCGAACCCGACCAGGAGAACGGCGGGCGCCTTCTCCAGCGAGCCGTACGTGACGCCCGTACGGTCGAGGTCGTGGCCGCGGCCCGCCACCCGCGCGGCGAGGAAGTCCGCCTCCTCGGCGCTGTGCACGCGCGCGCGGAAGTCGATGTCGTTGGTGCCGAGCGCCACGCGGGTGAACTTGCTGTACGCGTACGCGTCCTCGACGGTGAGGCGGCCACCGGTCAGTACACCGGTGCGGCCCCGCGAGGCCAGCAGCCCCTGGGCGGCGATCTGCAGCGCGTCGGGCCAGGACGCGGGCCGCAGCTCGCCCTCGGCGTTGCGCACGAACGGGGTGTCGAGACGGTCCCGCAGCTGCGCGTAGCGGAACCCGAAGCGCCCCTTGTCGCAGATCCACTCCTCGTTGACCTCGGGGTCGTTGCCGGCGAGGCGCCGCATGACCTTGCCGCGCCGGTGGTCGGTGCGGGTGGCGCAGCCGCCGGAGCAGTGCTCGCACACCGACGGCGACGAGATCAGGTCGAAGGGGCGGGCGCGGAACCGGTAGGCCGCCGAGGTCAGCGCGCCGACCGGGCAGATCTGGATGGTGTTGCCGGAGAAGTACGACTCGAAGGGGTCGCCCTCACCGGTGCCGACCTGCTGGAGCGCGCCCCGCTCGAGCAGCTCGATCATCGGGTCGCCCGCGATCTGGTTGGAGAACCGGGTGCAGCGGGCGCACAGCACGCACCGCTCACGGTCGAGCAGTACCTGGGTGGAGATCGCGACGGGCTTCTCGTACGTGCGCTTCTTGCCGTCGAAGCGGGAGTCGGCGTGGCCGTGCGACATGGACTGGTTCTGCAGCGGGCACTCGCCGCCCTTGTCGCAGACCGGGCAGTCCAGCGGGTGGTTGATGAGGAGGAACTCCAGCATCCCCTTCTGCGCCTTCTCGGCGACGGGGGAGGTGAGGTGGGTCTTCACCACCATGCCGTCGGTGCAGGTGATGGTGCAGGAGGCCATGGGCTTGCGCTGCCCCTCGACCTCGACGATGCACTGACGGCAGGCGCCGACCGGGGCGAGGAGCGGGTGGTCGCAGAACCGGGGGATCTCGATGCCCAGCTGTTCGGAGGCCCGGATGACCAGGGTGCCCTTGGGCACGCTGATCTCGGCACCGTCGATCGTCAGGGTGACGAGGTCCTCGGGCGGGACCGCCGCGTCCCCTCCACCGGAGGCGGCGTTCGTCGTCACAGTCATGCGTGCACCTCCGTACGGTCGGCCCAGGCGGTGGACTTGGCCGGGTCGAACGGGCAGCCACGGCCCGTGATGTGCTGCTCGTACTCCTCGCGGAAGTGCTTCAGCGAGGAGAAGATCGGTGAGGCGGCGCCGTCGCCGAGGGCGCAGAACGCCTTGCCGTTGATGTTGTCGGCGATGTCGTTCAGCTTGTCGAGGTCGGCCATCTGTCCCTTGCCTGCCTCGATGTCCCGCATCAGCTGGACCAGCCAGTAGGTGCCCTCCCGGCAGGGGGTGCACTTGCCGCAGGACTCATGGGCGTAGAACTCGGTCCAGCGGGTGACGGCGCGCACGACGCAGGTGGTCTCGTCGAAGCACTGCAGGGCCTTCGTGCCGAGCATGGAACCCGCGGCGCCCACTCCTTCGTAGTCCAGGGGGACGTCGAGGTGCTCGTCGGTGAGCAGGGGCGTCGAGGAGCCGCCCGGCGTCCAGAACTTCAGCCGGTGGCCCGGGCG
Organism: Streptomyces sp. NPDC086080; assembly: GCF_044540255.1. Taxonomy (NCBI): domain Bacteria; kingdom Bacillati; phylum Actinomycetota; class Actinomycetes; order Kitasatosporales; family Streptomycetaceae; genus Streptomyces; species Streptomyces sp. NPDC086080. The sequence continues at coordinate 27,450 of NZ_JBITRU010000004.1, read as the reverse complement.
CATCCCGCCGCTCATCTCGAGCAGCTGGCGCAGGGTGATGCCGAGGGGCGCCTCGTACTGGCCGGGGCTGGCGACATGCCCGCTGAGGGAGTAGAGCGTGAAGCCCGGGGACTTCTCGCTTCCCATCGAGCGGAACCATTCCTTGCCCCGCTGCATGATGGCGGGAACCGACGCGATCGACTCGACGTTGTTCACCACGGTCGGGCATGCGTAGAGGCCCGCGACGGCGGGGAAGGGGGGACGGAGCCGCGGTTGACCCCGGCGGCCTTCGAGCGAGTCGAGCAGTGCGGTCTCCTCACCGCAGATGTACGCGCCCGCGCCCGCGTGCACGGTGAGTTCGAGGTCGAGTCCGCTGCCCAGGATGTTCTCGCCGAGCAGGCCGGCCGCGTAGGCCTCGCGCACGGCCTCGTGGAGCCGCCGCAGGACGGGGACGACTTCACCGCGCAGATAGATGAAGGCATGGGAGGACCTGATGGCGTAGCAGGCGATGACGATGCCCTCGATGAGGCTGTGCGGGTTCGCGAAGAGGAGCGGAATGTCCTTGCACGTCCCGGGTTCCGACTCGTCGGCGTTGACCACCAGGTAGTGGGGCTTGCCGTCTCCCTGGGGAATGAACTGCCATTTCATTCCCGTGGGGAAGCCTGCGCCGCCGCGGCCGCGCAGACCGGACTCCTTGACGTACGCGATGACGTCGTCCGGCGACATGGCGAGCGCCTTGCGCAGCCCCTCGTACCCCTCGTGCCTCTTGTAGACGTCCAGCGTCCAGGACCTGTCCTCGTCCCAGAAGGCCGACAGCACGGGTGCCAGCAGCTTCTCCGGGCTCATGTCCTTGAGTTCGGGTGCCAAGGTCATCACTCCCCCTCCTCGGCGACCGGTCCCGACGGGTGCGCCGGGTCGGAGGCCGACGTGTCCTGCGGCGCGTCGTGCGAGCTGAGGTGCTCGGCGGGCGACGGCTCGTGCGGCGCGGTGTCCCGGGGGGCCGCACCCCGCGGGCTCACCACACGCGGGGGCGCGGCCTCCCCCTTGGCCAGCTTCAGACCGATCAGGGAGGCGGGGCCTGCGCCTCCGGTGGCCTCGACGGCTCCCTCGCGCCCGTCGGGGAAACCGGCCAGGATGCGGGCGGTCTCCTTGAAGGTGCACAGGGGTGCCCCGCGGGTGGGGGCGACCTCACGGCCGGCGCGCAGGTCGTCGACCATGCGCTTGGCGCTCTCGGGCGTCTGGTTGTCGAAGAACTCCCAGTTCACCATCACCACGGGCGCGAAGTCGCAGGCCGCGTTGCACTCGATGTGCTCCAGGGTGACCTTGCCGTCGTCGGTGGTCCCGCCGTTGGCGACGCCCAGGTGCTCCTGGAGCTCCTCGAAGATCGCGTCTCCGCCCATGACGGCGCACAGGGTGTTGGTGCACACCCCGACCTGGTAGTCACCGCTCGGCCGGCGCCGGTACATGGTGTAGAAGGTGGCAACCGCGGTCACCTCGGCCGTGGTCAGCTCCAGCATGTCCGCGCAGAACTGCATCCCGGTGCGTGTGACATGCCCCTCCTCCGACTGCACGAGGTGCAGCAGCGGCAGGAGGGCGGACCGGGAGTCCGGGTAGCGGGCGATGACCTCGCGCGCGTCGGTCTCCAGCCGTTCCCTGACGTCGTCCGGGTAGGCGGGTGCGGGCAGTTCGGGCATGCCCAGGCTGACGCCCCGCTCGGACCGCTCGGAGGATGAGGTGGTCATCGGTCGACGCCTCCCATCACGGGGTCGATGGACGCGACGGCGACGATGACGTCGGCGACCTGGCCGCCCTCGCACATCGCCGCCATGGCCTGCAGGTTGGTGAAGGACGGGTCGCGGAAGTGGACCCGGTAGGGGCGGGTGCCGCCGTCGGAGACGACATGCACCCCGAGCTCGCCCTTGGGCGACTCGACCGCCGTGTACGCCTGACCCGGCGGCACGCGGAAGCCCTCGGTGACCAGCTTGAAGTGGTGGATCAGGGCCTCCATGGAGGTGCCCATGATCTGCTTGATGTGGTCGAGGGAGTTGCCCATCCCGTCCGGCCCCAGGGCAAGCTGGGCGGGCCAGGCGATCTTCTTGTCGGCGACCATGACCGGTCCGGGTTCGAGCCGGTCCAGGCACTGCTCGACGATGCGCAGCGACTGGCGCATCTCCTCCAGCCGGATCAGGAAGCGGCCGTAGGAGTCACAGGTGTCCGCGGTCGGGACCTCGAAGTCGTAGGTCTCGTATCCGCAGTACGGCTGGGACTTGCGCAGGTCGTGCGGGAGCCCGGTGGAGCGCAGGACCGGTCCGGTGGCGCCGAGGGCCATGCAGCCGGCCAGGTCCAGATAGCCGACGTCCTGCATACGGGCCTTGAAGATGGGGTTCCCGGTGGCGAGCTTGTCGTACTCCGGGAGGTTCTTCCGCATGGTCTTCACGAACTCGCGGATCCGGTCCACCGCGCCGGGCGGCAGGTCCTGGGCGAGTCCGCCGGGGCGGACGTACGCGTGGTTCATCCTCAGGCCCGTGATCAGCTCGAAGATGTCGAGGATCAGTTCACGGTCACGGAACCCGTAGATCATGATCGTGGTGGCGCCGAGCTCCATACCGCCGGTGGCGATGCACACCAGGTGGGAGGAGAGCCGGTTCAGCTCCATCAGGAGCACCCTGATGACCGAGGCCCGGTCGGGTACCTGGTCCTCGATGCCGAGCAGCTTCTCGACCGCGAGGCAGTACGCCGTCTCGTTGAAGAACGGCGTCAGGTAGTCCATGCGCGTCACGAAGGTGGTGCCCTGGGTCCACGTCCGGTACTCGAGGTTCTTCTCGATGCCGGTGTGCAGGTAGCCGATGCCGCAGCGGGCCTCGGTGACCGTCTCGCCGTCGATCTCCAGGATCAGACGGAGCACTCCGTGGGTGGACGGATGCTGCGGCCCCATGTTGACGATGATGCGTTCGTCGTCGGTCCGGGCCGCGCTCTCGACGACCTCGTCCCAGTCGCCGCCGGTGACGGTGTAGACGGTGCCCTCGGTGGTCTCGCGCGGGGATGCGGTGGTCATCAGTGCCTCCCGGAGGGAGTCGTTGCGGGGTGCTGGTCGGGAGACGGGTGGGCACTCACGAGTACGACCTCCGCTGGTCCGGAGCCGGGATCTGGGCGCCCTTGTACTCGACGGGGATGCCACCGAGCGAGTAGTCCTTGCGCTGCGGGAAGCCCTGCCAGTCGTCCGGCATCATGATCCGCGTCAGGGCGGGGTGACCGTCGAAGACGATGCCGAAGAAGTCGTACGTCTCGCGCTCGTGCCAGTCGTTCGTCGGATAGACCGAGAACAGCGACGGAATGTGCGGGTCGCTGTCCGGGGCGCTGACTTCGAGGCGGATCAGCCGGTTGTGGGTGATCGAGCGCAGGTGGTAGACGGCGTGCAGCTCGCGGCCCTTGTCGTTCGGGTAGTGCACGCCGCTGACGCCGGTGCACAGCTCGAAGCGCAGGGCGGGGTCGTCGCGCAGGGTCTTCGCCACGCGGACCAGGTGCTCGCGTTCGATGTGGAAGGTGAGTTCGCCCCGGTCGACGACCGTCTTCTCGATGGCGTTGCCGGGAAGCAGGTCCTGCTCCTCCAGCGCGCCCTCCAGTTCGTCGGCGACCTCGTCGAACCAGCCGCCGTAGGGGCGGGCGGTCGGCCCGGGAAGGCGGACCGAGCGGACCAGTCCGCCGTATCCGGAGGTGTCGCCGCCGTTGTTCGCGCCGAACATGCCGCGCTGGACGCGGATCTCCTCGCCGCCCTGGCCGCGCCGGCCCGGGAGGTTCTCCGCGGAGAGGTCCTTCTCGGGGTTCACGCCGTCACCCGCGGTGCCGTTCGCGTCACTCATCGCAGCAGCCCCTTCATCTCGATCGTGGGCAGGGCCTTGAGCGCCGCTTCCTCCGCCTCGCGGGCCGCCTCCTCGGCGTTCACACCGAGCTTGGAGTTCTGGATCTTCTCGTGGAGCTTGAGGATCGCGTCCAGCAGCATCTCGGGGCGGGGCGGGCAGCCGGGCAGGTAGATGTCGACCGGGACGATGTGGTCCACGCCCTGGACGATCGCGTAGTTGTTGAACATGCCGCCCGAGGAGGCGCAGACCCCCATGGAGATCACCCACTTGGGATTCGGCATCTGGTCGTAGACCTGCCGCAGCACCGGCGCCATCTTCTGGCTGACCCGGCCGGCGACGATCATGAGGTCGGCCTGTCGCGGTGAGCCGCGGAAGACCTCCATGCCGAAGCGCGCCAGGTCGTAGCGGCCGGCGCCGGTGGTCATCATCTCGATGGCACAGCAGGCGAGGCCGAACGTGGCAGGGAAGACGGACGACTTGCGCACCCAGCCCGCGGCCTGCTCGACGGTGGTCAGCAGGAATCCGCTCGGCAGCTTTTCTTCGAGTCCCATGGCTATTGGCCCCTCAGTCCCATTCCAGGCCGCCGCGCCGCCATACGTACGCGTACGCGACGAAGACGGTGAGCACGAAGAGCAGCATCTCCACGAGCCCGAAAATCCCCAGGGCGTCGAAGGTGACGGCCCAGGGGTAGAGGAAGACGATCTCGATATCGAAGATGATGAAGAGCATCGCCGTCAGGTAGTACTTGATGGGAAAGCGCCCGCCGCCGGCCGGCGTGGGGGTCGGTTCGATACCGCACTCGTAGGCCTCGAGCCTGGCGCGGTTGTACCGCTTCGGACCGATCAGCGTGGCCATGACCACGGAGAAGATCGCAAAGCCTGCCCCGAGGGCTCCCAGTACGAGGATGGGCGCATACGCGTTCACCGCTCCTCGCTCCTCTCAGTCGGCACTGACTGCTACGGGCGTCCCCCCGGGGATGGGCGAAACCGAGCCCCTGGGGGAGGTTGTGCATCGGGTGCTCCCCGCCTCAACAGCCTCTCGAACCACGCCCGCCCCGACGAAGATCGAGAACATGTGAAGCCGGTCACAAGCCCAATCGCTCCGCATCCTATGCCCGAGGGTCTGTGATCTGCGACACGGGGTATTCCATAAGCTTTGTGATCTCCACCACCTGACGAACGATCATGAAGTCGGATGAGCGGTGATCTTCGCACGCCAAGCGTTCGCGCGATCACCAAAGGTGACATTTTGGCTGATCGTCGCAGCTCAGAGGGCTTGCGCCTTCTACCAAGAGGCCTTCAGCACATGCAAATTGGTGCTGGACCTGATCCCTTGATAGAGGTCGCGCCCACTCGTCGGAGGAGACCTCGGGCGCGGTGCGGACGTGTGCACGCGTTCACGAAGTCAGCGGGTCACGATCCCGTCACATTCGGCCACCTTCCCCGGCCGTCCCTCCGGAGGCCGCCGCCGCCGTCCGTCCGGAACGCCGTCCGGCTCGCGGACGCGACGGCGGGCGCGATTGTTCCGTGACGTGCGTCACACCGGTAGGAATTGGATCAAGGGGAGGCTTGGCCAACAGCCCAACCAGTGGTAGGTGCGGGGCAATTCGGGCGTAACGATGAAAGTGCGTGATCACGGGCCGATCACGGGCGCCCGCAATGTCCGTTACGGCGTCAATAAGGAGCGGCGTGCCCTGGATTCGGGCCCTCGATTGAACAATTGTGGCGCAGCACACGTTTCTTGTGGATATGAAGGAGCCCCTGGTACCGGTTGTTCCCATGTCCCACACCGCTCACATACGCAGCCACCGGAAACCCCGCCGCACCGCCTCGTCCACGATGGCGATGCGGGCCGGAGTTGCCGGTGGCGTCCTCAGCACCCTCGCAGTGGCCGGGGCGTCGGGTTCGGCGAACGCTGCCGAGCCGGTGACGCAGACCCTCGAACTGCCCACCCTGACGGCCGATCTGGCCGCCCAGGTCGCCCAGTCCGCGGACGCGACGCAGCAGGCCGCCGCGAACTACCAGCTGCGCGCCGAGCGTGACGCGGCCGCCGCGAAGGCCGCCCAGGAGGCCAAGGCGGACCTCGCCGAGGCCAAGGAGAAGGCCGCGGCGAAGAAGAAGGCCGAGGACGCCCGCAAGGCCGCCGCCGCGCGCGCCTCGCGCGACGCCGAGCGCTCCGTCCTGACCACCACCTCCGCCTCCACGGCCACGGCCACGACCGCCTCCGCGCCCGCCGGCGGCAGCGTCGCGTCGGTCATCTCCTTCCTCAAGGCGCAGGTGGGTGACGCCTACGTCATGGGCGCCACGGGACCCAACGCCTGGGACTGTTCGAGCCTGGTGCAGGCGGCGTTCAAGCAGGTCGGTGTGGACCTGCCGCGCGTCTCGCAGGACCAGTCGATGGTCGGCACCGACATCCCGCTGTCGCAGATCCAGGTCGGCGACATCCTGTACTGGGGCGGCAAGGGCTCGGCGTACCACGTGGGTGTCTACATCGGTGACGGCCAGTACCTGGACGCCGCCAACCCCTCCAAGGGCGTCGTCATCCAGGATCTGTCCGGCTACCCCGCGTCGGGTGCCGTGCGCGTGCTCTGAGCCGCGCCCACACGGGTCGAAGGGCCGCTGCCGCTCGGGGGCAGCGGCCCTCCCGCGTGTTCCGGGCCGCCGGGCCGCCGGGCCTCCCGCGTCCGCCGGGACGTATCTCCCGCGTGTGCCAAGGCGCCGGGCCCTCTCGTCCGCCGAGACGCCGGGACACCGGCTCCGCCCGGCCGTATCTCCCGCACCGGGCGCCCCGGCCCCGTACTCCCCGCACACAGGACAAGATCACCCTTTTGCCCGAATTGCTCTTCCCGCGCGCCGCGTTGACGGCACAGCCACGCCCCGACGGCACTCCCTGAAGACCCGTGGCGGCCCCTCACGGCGCCCGGCACGGACGCCGACGGCCGGGTGCCCCTCCTCGGGACCCCGGCCGCCCACAGCGCCGCTCACGGCGTCGGCATCAGACAGACGTCACGCCTTCGGTGCCACCTTGCTCAGCCCGTTGATGATGCGGTCCATCGCGTCGCCGCCCGTCGGGTCGGTCAGGTTGGCGAGCAGCTTCAGGGTGAAGCGCATCAGCATCGGGTGGGTCAGACCTCGCTGGGCGGCGATCTGCATGACCTTCGGGTTGCCGATGAGCTTCACGAAGGCACGGCCGAGCGTGTAGTAGCCGCCGTACGTGTCCTTCAGTACGCGCGGGTAGCGCTGGAGCGCGATCTCCCGCTGCGCCGGAGTGGCCCGCGCGTGCGCCTGGACGATCACCTCGGCGGCGAGCTGTCCCGACTCCATGGCGTAGGCGATGCCCTCGCCGTTGAAGGGGTTCACCAGACCGCCGGCGTCACCGACGAGCAGCAGCCCGCGGGTGTAGTGCGGCTGGCGGTTGAAGGCCATGGGAAGCGCGGCACCGCGGATCGGGCCGGTCATGTTGTCCGGGGTGTATCCCCAGTCCTCCGGCATCGAGGCGCACCAGGCCTTGAGGACCTCGCGCCAGTCCAGCTCCTTGAAGGACTCGGAGGTGTTGAGCACGCCGAGGCCGACGTTGCTGGTCCCGTCGCCCATGCCGAAGATCCAGCCGTAGCCCGGCAGCAGCCGGTCCTGCGGGCCCCGGCGGTCCCACAGCTCCAGCCAGGACTCCAGGTAGTCGTCGTCGTGGCGCGGCGAGGTGAAGTAGGTACGGACCGCGACACCCATCGGCCGGTCCTCGCGCCGGTGCAGCCCCATCGCGAGGGACAGCCGGGTGGAGTTGCCGTCGGCGGCCACCACCAGCGGTGCGTGGAAGGTGACTTCCCGCTTCTCCTCACCGAGCTTGGCCTTCACCCCCGTGATGCGCCCGGTGCGGTCGTCGATGATCGGCGCGCCCACGTTGCAGCGCTCGTACAGCCGGGCGCCCGCCTTCTGGGCCTGCCGGGCGAGCTGCTCGTCGAAGTCGTCGCGCTTGCGGACCAGACCGTAGTCGGGGAAGGAGGCGAGTTCAGGCCAGTCCAGCTGGAGGCGCACCCCGCCGCCGATGATGCGCAGGCCCTTGTTGCGCAGCCAGCCGGCCTCCTCGGAGATGTCGATGCCCATCGCGACGAGCTGCTTGGTGGCGCGCGGGGTGAGGCCGTCGCCGCACACCTTCTCCCGCGGGAACTCGGTCTTCTCCAGCAGGAGCACATCGAGTCCCGACCGGGCCAGGTGGTAGGCGGTGGTGGAGCCGGCTGGCCCGGCACCCACCACGATCACATCGGCGGTGTTGTCGGAGAGGGGCTCGGTCACGGCGGGATCTCCCCAGGGTCGAAAATCTGCGTGCCGGCCGGCACTGGACACGGGCAGTCTATTCAGCAGAATTGATCACCCGGCTGAAGGGCTGCCCCGTGAACCGAGCTCTCCCCGCTGTACGGCTGCGCGTCCCCACCCATGAGGACGCCCACGCCTGGCACCGGATCTTCGACGACCCGGAGGTCATGGAGTTCCACGGCGGCAAGGCGGCGGATCTGTCGGTCTACGAGGAGCTCACCGCCCGCCAGCGCCGGCACGACGCCCAGCTCGGCTACTGCCTGTGGACCCTGCTCGACGCCTCCGGCCAGGTCATCGGCTTCACCGGCGCCCAGCCGTGGGAGCGCGACTGGGGCCCCGCGGGCGAGACGGAGATCGGCTGGCGCCTCGCACGGGAGCACTGGGGCAAGGGATATGTCACCGCGGCGGCCCGGGAGACCGTCGAGCGGGTGACCGCGGCGGGCCTGAAGGGCGTGGTGGCGATGGTCGACGCCCGCAACGCCCGCTCCATAGCGGTCACCCGGCGGCTGGGCATGCGTCTGGCCGAGACCTTCATGACACCGGTCTCGCGGCGCGAGGCTCACTGTTACCGCCTGGACCACCTCTGACCGCTCACCGACCTCGGCTTGATTACTCTAAGTAATCAATTGTCACGGAACGCCACTTGATGCTTCCGGCGGGCGCCGTGCCGGTCTACTCTGCCGGTACCGCTGGGGGGTGACGTCCGTGCGTGTGACACCCAAGGGGCCCGGGGCACCGGAAGTGCGCGTGCCGCGCCTGGTCGGCCTGATGGCCGTGGACGCGCGCGAAGTGGCCCGCGCGCAGGGCCTGTTCGTGAACGCCCCGGACCGGCCGGACTTCCACCTCGCCGTCGTCGACTACGTCGTGCGCCAGTACCCGGGGCCCGGTACCGAGGTGCCCAGGGACTCCGTGGTCCATGTGTGGTGCGACTTCGGTGAGGGCGACGGCGGAGGTGGCGGGGTCCGCGAGCCGCGCGGCCCCCTGCCGCCCACGGGCGGACTCCGCGGCGAACGGGAGGAACCGCACGACGGCGGTCCCCGCACCGTGGTGCTCACCCGTCCCTGAAGCGAGCCGAACCGCCCGGACCGCCCCGGCGGCGGACCGCGGCCGGTCAGCTGTCCTTGAACCCCCGGTGCAGCGCCACCACACCGCCCGTCAGATTGCGCCACGCCACCTTCGACCAGCCGGCGCCCTTCAGCCGGTCCGCGAGGGCCGGCTGGTCGGGCCAGGCACGGATGGACTCGGCGAGATAGACGTACGCATCCGGGTTGGACGACACCGACCGGGCGACCGGCGGCAGCGCCCGCATCAGGTACTCGGTGTAGACGGTGCGGAACGGTGTCCAGGTCGGGTGCGAGAACTCGCAGATGACGATCCGCCCGCCGGGCCGGGTCACCCGGTGCATCTCGCGCAGCGCCGCGTCCGTGTCCTGCACGTTGCGCAGGCCGAAGGAGATGGTCACGGCGTCGAAGACGTCGTCCTTGAAGGGCAGCCTGGTCGCGTCACCGGCGGTGTACGGCAGCCAGGCGTGGTTGCGCTTGCCCACCCGGAGCATGCCCAGGGAGAAGTCGCAGGGCACGGTGTAGGCGCCGGCGCGGGCGAAGGGCATCGACGACGTGCCCGTGCCGGCCGCCAGGTCCAGGACCTTCTGCGCGGGCCGCGCGTCGACGGCCTTCGCGACCTCCTTGCGCCATCGCCGGTCCTGGCCGAGGGACAGCACGTCGTTGGTCAGGTCGTACCGTTCCGCGACGTCGTCGAACATCGAGGCGACTTCGTGCGGCTGCTTGTCCAGGGATGCGCGGGTCACGGGCCCATTCTTGCAGCCCGCCCGCGCGGCGGAAGCGCGGGCATGACGTGAGCGGGCGACACCCGGCCCGGGAGCGGGCGGCATCCGACCGGGCGAGGCCGTGCGGGGGCGGCTCAGCGCCGCCGGGGCCGTGCGCGGGCGGGCTCAGCACCACCGAGGCCATGCACGAACGCGCTCAGCACCACCGAGGCCATGCGCGAACGCGCTCAGCACCACCGAGGCCATGCACGAACGCGCTCAGCACCACCGAGGCCATGCACGAACGCGCTCAGCACCACCGAGGCCATGCACGAACGCGCTCAGCACCACCGAGGCCATGCGGGGGCGGCTCAGCACCACCGAGGCCATGCGGGGGCGGCTCAGCGCCGCCGGTGCACCAGGCGTCCGGCGACGACCGTCGCCAGGCAGGTCCCGGCGCCGCGCTCGGCGAGTGCCGCCTCGTCGGGCACGTCGAAGACCGCGAACGTCGCCTCCCCGCCCTTCTCCCCGTCCACCGGAAGGGGCAGCAGCATCGCCTCCGCCGGGCTCCGCCCCGCGAGGGGGTCGAACACCGCGGGGCCGTCCGGGTCCCCGAAGCGCTCCTCCACGCTCAGGCCCGCCCGAGTCACGGCGGCCACGGCGGCCGGCCGCCACAGGTCACCCGCGACGGCCACGACCCCGTGCGCCAGCAGCCGCTGCACCCCGCGCCGCGCACTCTCGCCCCAGCGGACCCCGGTCATCTCCAGCCGCGCGAGGGCCTCGCCGGTGAGCGGCTCGGTGCCCAGCTCGTCCGCCTCGTTCGGGTCCGGGTGGTAGGCCTGCTCCAGCAGTTCGGGACCGTACGGATTGACCAGCCCCGGCATGAGCACGCCCGGCCAGCGCCGGATCCGCGCGGCCGGGTGGGCGGCGGCGAGTTCCCCGTACGGGCCGACGGCCGCCAGCTCCCGGCCGTCCACCAGCACGGCGCCGTCCGGCAGGGCGGACCGCCGGCCCCCGGGAAGCAGCAGATCGGCCGCGTGAATCGTCAGCACGGCAGGGTCAGTTGGGGGCGAGGAGGGTCAGCTCCGGGTGAGCCGTGCCGCCCTCGATGGCCGTGGAGGAGATGTGGGAGACCACGCGGTCGTCGACCGGGTCGTTCGCCGGGTCGTCGTGCACCACGAGGTGCTCGTACGTCGTCGACCGCTGGGCCGGCACCCGGCCCGCCTTGCGGATCAGGTCGATGATCTCCATCCGGTTGGAGCGGTGCCGGGCACCGGCGGAGGAGACCACGTTCTCCTCCAGCATGATCGAGCCGAGGTCGTCCGCGCCGTAGTGCAGCGAGAGCTGGCCGACCTCCTTGCCGGTGGTCAGCCAGGAACCCTGGATGTGGGCCACGTTGTCGAAGAAGAGGCGGGCGATGGCGATCATCCGCAGATACTCGAAGAGCGTGGCCTGGGTACGGCCCTTCAGGTGGTTGTTCTCGGGCTGGTAGGTGTACGGGATGAACGCGCGGAAGCCGCCCGTACGGTCCTGCACGTCCCGGATCATCCGCAGGTGCTCGATCCGCTCGGCGTTGGTCTCGCCGGTGCCCATCAGCATGGTGGAGGTGGACTCGACACCGAGGCGGTGCGCGATCTCCATGATCTCCAGCCAGCGCTCGCCGGACTCCTTGAGCGGGGCGATGGCCTTGCGCGGGCGCTCCGGCAGCAGTTCGGCGCCGGCGCCGGCGAAGGAGTCGAGCCCGGCCTCGTGGATCCGGGTGATGGCCTCGTCGACCGGCACCCCCGAGATCCGGGCCATGTGCTCGACCTCGCTCGCCCCCAGGCTGTGGATGACGAGCTGCGGGAACTCCTTCTTGATGGCGGCGAAGTGCCGCTCGTAGTACTCGACGCCGTAGTCCGGGTGGTGACCGCCCTGGAACATGATCTGCGTGCCGCCGAGTTCGACGGTCTCCGCGCAGCGCCGCAGGATGTCGTCGAGGTCGCGGGTCCAGCCCTTCGCCGTGTCCTTCGGCGCCGCGTAGAAGGCGCAGAACTTGCACGCCGTGACGCACACGTTGGTGTAGTTGATGTTCCGCTCGATGATGTACGTCGCGATGTGCTCCGTACCGGCGTACCGGCGCCTGCGGACCGCGTCGGCGGCGGCGCCCAGCGCGTGCAGCGGGGCGTCGCGGTAGAGGTCGAGGGCCTCTTCGGGGGTGATCCGCCCACCGGCGGCGGCACGGTCGAGGACGGTCTGAAGGTCGGCCTTCTCGGTCACCGGCGTCCCTTTCGCAAGGTTCGTAAGGGTTGTGGACAGACCGGTCCAGCGTACGTCAGCGGCTTCCCGCGGCTGACGTCAGGCCGCGTACGCGCCGATCAGCAACCCCGTGAACGCGCCGCTGATCAGGAACGGCCCGAACGGGATCGCCGTCTTGCGTCCCGCCTTCCGGGCGAGGACCAGCGCACCCCCGTACAGCGCCCCGAGCACGAATCCGGCGAGGGTGCCGAGCATCACCGTCGGCCAGCCGTACCAGCCGAGGACGGCGCCGGCGCCGAGCGCCAGCTTCACGTCGCCGAAGCCCATACCGCCCGGGTTGACGAGGAACAGCACGAAGTAGCCGGCGCCGAGCGCGAGCGCGCCCAGCAGGGCCGTCGTCCACTCCCCCGCGTGCTCGGGAACGAGGGCGGTGAGGCCCAGGAGGACCAGGGCGGCCGCCGCGAACGGGAGAGTGAGCGGGTCGGGCAGCCGCTGGACCCGGAAGTCCACGACCGCCAGGAGCACGCCGACGGGCCCGAGCAGCAGCCAGACGCCCAGTTCGGGCCGGGTCCCGGTGGCGGCGGCGAGGGCGGCGCAGACCAGGGCGGTGACGACGACGGAAGCGGCGCCCGGCCCGTACGGCGGTCCCGCGCACGGGCCGCACCGCGCCGGTCCGAGCCAGCCGCGCACCGGATGGCCCGCCGGGCACGCGGTGCGCCAGGCCTCCCCGGACGGGGCGGAGAACCGGTAGGCGGCACGCGGCAGCACCGCGCCGGCCGCCGCGCCCCACAACGCGGCGACGGCGATCAGCGAGACATACAGGCCGTCGTTCATCCCGCCGGGCCGCTCATCCCGCCGCCGCGACCGTGTCGCGCCAGCCCGGCAGCAGTTCGTCGAGCAGCGCCTCGGTACGGGGCGGCAGCCCGCGGGCGCCGCTGCGGCCGATGAGGTCGGCGGCGAGGGTGGTGAGCCGCTCGGGCTCGCCGAGGGCATGGGTGGCGCGCAGCAGTTCGTTCCACAGCCGTTCGTCGGCCGGGGCGGTGCGCAGCGCGGCGTTCAGCGCCTCGATGGCCTTCTCCGCGCGGTCCTTCACCAGGTGGAAATCGGCGAGCGCGAGCCCGGTGTCCGCGACAAGCAGCGGGAGCTGGGCGTCGACGATCTCGTGGGTGAGCCAGCGGTAGCGGCCCTCGGGCCGGCCGGCGAGCAGCGGCCCGCGGACCAGCACCAGCGCGTCGGTGAGCAGCCGGCCGCGCACGGCCCGGCTGTCGACGCCCTTGCCCTGGGTCGCCTCGTGGTAAAGGGACCGCAGCACGTCCAGGTCGGAGACGACCGACGGGGCGAGGACGAGCCGCCCGGTGGCGTCGGTGCCGAGGCGGGGGGTTCCGTCGGGGTCGGTGCCGAGCCAGTCGCGCAGCCGCTCGACGAGCGCCTCACGCACGTCGTCGGGGACCCCGCGCGGCCACAGCGCGGAGGCCAGCACGCGCGGGTGCACGCCCTCGCGGTGCAGGAGCAGCAGCGCGAGCGCCTCGTGGAGCAGCGCGCTGCGCTCGTCGTCCGGCGCCTCCAGACCGATGATCTCGTACGGTCCGACCAGGCGCGCGTACACGGCCGGGCGTCCCTGCTCGCTGATGTCGACGAGGAACGGCGGTGTGTCGCCGGGTCCGTCGGGACCGCGCTCGGGGTCCGCTTCGACGAACAGCTCCACGACCGCGTGCAGTTGGGCGGCGGGCAGGAGCTGGGCGTCGAGTTCCAGGCCGAGCAGGGGGGCGAGCAGCCTGCCGTCGCCGGTGATCTCCATCTCCCAGGCGGCCCCCGGCAGTTCGCGTCCTTCGGTGCCGACGAGGTAGCCGATGCCGAGGCGTCCGGCGTCGGCGGCGAGTTCGGCGAGGGTGACGGCCTCCTCGGCGGACGGCTCGGCGGCGAGCAGCACGAGGTGCGGGGCCCAACGGGTGTGCTGGGCGGGCCCGGTGCGGCCGGTCAGCACGGAGTCGTGGCCGGCCGCGCCCAGGGCGCCCCGCCGCTGCCGCGTCTCGGCCTCCATGGTCTCGATCAGCGCCTCGATACCGTCGAGGTGGCGCAGGCGGTTGGGCGCGAGCGGGGTCAGGTCCTCGCCGAACCCGACGAGGGTGATGGTCATCCGGTCCGACCAGCCGTTGGTCGCCAGTTCGGCGGCGACGGAGGCGAACACGGCGGCCCGGTCGGCCTCGCTGCCGCTCAGGGTGACGAGGCCGGGGACGGACTCCAGGTTGAGCAACAGCCGGGAGCCGTCCAGGGTGCCGAGGCTGACGAGGCCCGGGTACGGAGCCGCGGTGCCGTCGTCCTCGTACCGTGCGGCGTCCTCCTTGGCCAGCGTCCAGAGCGTCTCGTCCTCGCCGTGCCGCCACGGGGCCGGCGGCTTCCCGGACGGCTGGGCGAGCTGGAGGTGCAGGTCGTCACCGCCCAGCCAGGCCGCGTAGACGATGGGCAGCGGGCGGGACTCGGCGGCCAGCGACGCGGCGAGCCCGCGCAGCGACCGGTCGAGCAGCCGTACGCCCTCGGGGTCGGCGCCGACGAGCAGCGCGTCCTGCGCGTCCAGGGCGTCCCCGGCCGGTGTCGGCGGCTCCATCCCGCGCCGCCGGCCGACTCCGGCGAACGCGGACTGCCACAGTGCCTGCCGGCGCCGGTGCCCGAGCGCGCCGAGCAGGCCGGCGGCGAGCAGGGGCGCGGCGAGCAGGGCTTCGGGGAGGCCGAAGGCGGAGGAGTCCTGGGCGGCGGGGGTGGCGTGCTGCCGTTCCTGCTGATGGCCGCTGTGGTCGTTCGCGGGTGCGGGCGCGGGGGCCGGCCGCTGCTCGGGCACCGAGACCTGGTCGGCACCACTGCCGCCTCCGCCGCCCCGCGCGTGGTCCCCGGTCCTGTCGTAGTCGCGGATCTGCTGCCGCACCTCGGGCGAGACCTCGGGCGCTTCGTCCGGCATCTCGACGAGGTCGCCGCCGCGCGCGTCGCCGGGCATCTCCATGATCCAGCCGGGCCGGATCAGACTGGCCTCGGACAGCCGGGAACCGTCGGGCTGGGCGCGGTCCTTGTTGAGGTCGAAGATCTCCTTGTAGCGGCGCCCGTCGCCGAGGTGCCGCTCGGCGATCTCCCACAGGGAGTCGTGGTGCCGGCCCTCGGGCGGCTGGATCCGGTAGAACTTCGTGTCGCCCCGCTGTGTGGCGCTGCTGCCCGCAGCCGCTTCGGCGTGCGACGCCTGCTCGGCGAGGGCGGCGGCGGTACCGGCCGCCTGCTCCTGCTGCTGGGCGAAGAGGCCGGGGGTCTGCTGGGCGGCGGCCACAGTGGGCCGCTGGTTGCCTTCGATGCTCTGCCCCAGCTGCCCCAGCCCCGGTGTGAAACTGGCGGCGGTGGCGCCGACGAGCAGCAGCGCGGCGACGAGCTGCCGGGCGAGCAACTGGCTCGGCCCGGCGCCGGGCACCCGCCCCGGCACCCCGACCCCCGACAGCGCGGCCTTCATCTCGACGAGCACGCACGCGGTGAACTGCGCCCAGGCGAGCCAGACGACGAAGGTCAGGATGGAGAGGAAGGTCCCGACGGAGATGTCCTGCTTGAGCCACTCCATCGGCTCGAACGTCTCCGGGAACGGCCAGCCGGCGGTGACGGCCAACGCGAACGGCACCCCGACGAGCAGCACGAGCAACGCCACGAAGGCGAGGAACGCCTTGACGAAGTCCCCGAACGACCGCCGCCGCACCCGCACCGGCTGCGGTGTCCGGTTCCTCGGAGCCGTCGGGCTGGACGAGCTGGGACTGCGGCGTCGCGGCATGGCGGGTGTCCTGGGTCGAGTGGGAGGAGGTCTGTTGAGCCTACGGAGATCCTATTGACTCGAACGGCCCCAGTCGAAGGCCTCCTCTCGCCGCAACTCCCCCGACGGCACCGCAGGACCGGTCGCTCAACCGCTGAACAGGTCTTCGGCCCGGGTGGCGTGAACAGCCCGCTGCGCCCAGAGTTCGAGCTGATCGAGGTCGGTACAGGCCTGGACCCGCTCCCGTACGACGTCAGGCACGGCGATTCCCCGCCACTCCAGGATGCGCAGCGTCATCGCGGCACGATCCTCGACCCGGCCTTCTTCCCGTCCTTCTTCCCGGCCTTCCTCTCGCACCTGCTCCGCCACCGGGTGCCGGAAGAAGTAGTGGATCGCCGCCATCAGGTCCCTCCAGATTTCCTTGGCCTGGTTGTCGATCAGGCATGAGTCGACGAACGCGACGAAAACCGCCGCACTCTCGGCGTCCATGGTCCGCAAGGCAGTAGCCAGCGGTTCCAGTATGGCGGCAGCTCGCTTCCCCCGGCCATGTGTCATGGCCGAGAGCACGGCAAGCGGTACATCCCGCTCCGCCTCCCGCTCATCCGTGATCACCGGCACGTTCTCCGGGCCCAGAACCAGTGGCCGAACGGTCAGCGAGTGCCAGCCGGGCAGTCCGAGCCTGATCGGCCGAGCCGCCCACCGTGCCGTGGCCCTGCTCTGAGTGATCACGATGAGGACCGGCTCACAGTGGTACTTCGCATACAGGTACGCCAGGTAGTACGCCCAGCTTCCCCGCTTGGCGTCGTCCACTTTTCCCTGCGCCTCGACGACCAGGAGGTACGCCCCCTCGTCCGTCTCCACGCGCATCAGCGTGTCCACGCGCCGCTCGACCGGCTCGATCTCGGTCAGGTCCGCGTTCAGCACCGCGAAGTCCCGCGGCTCGGGGAAATGAATGTTCAATACACGCTGCAACGCCCGCGTCAGCAGCGCGGGGTCCTTCTGGAAGACCCTGTGCAGCGCCTCGTGCGACGAGCTGACCATCAGCTCTCCTTCCTGGTCGGCTTGATCAACGAGTCAGGCCGCAACGAGGTCACACCACACGTACTTGCCACGACTGCCGTCCCTCGCGTGGGGCTGCCAGCCCCACAGGTCCGCGCAGGCCCGCACCAGGGCCAGCCCCCGCCCCTCCTCCGCCTCAGCAAGCTGCTCCCAGCGCCCCGGCGGCTCGGGCGGTTCCGGGTCCGTGTCCCAGGCGCCGATGCGCAGCACGCCGTCCGACCAGCCCACACGCAGCGCCGCCGGGCCCTTCGTGTGCCGTACGGCATTGGCGACCAGCTCGGTGGCCAGCAGTTCGGCGGTGTCGACGAGGCCGATCAGGCCGTGCATCGTCAGGATCAGCCGGAGGGTGCGGCGGCAGACGGTCACGGCTCGTGGGTCGTTCGGGATGGAGAGGGTGTACTCCCAGGAGGCGGCGGCCTCTTCGACGCCGGTTTCGGGCATGCGTGGACTCCCGTCAGGGTGAGAACAAGGCTGGTTGGTGGCAGCGAACGGGCGGTGGCTCCGCCGCGTCCGTCACGGCATGACGGAGCGGTGCGCTTCCGGGACCCCGGGTGCCGCAGAGTATGCGTCGCATCACTGACGGTAGGGCCAAAATTTGGGCCCACGCAAGCCATTGCCATACTCTTCACCCCGAACGTGTCACTGCCGATCGGCAGTTGAAGGCGAGGAGCACGCCATGCCGCGCAGGCAGCAGGCCACCGCACGCCAAGAGCGACTGGGCGCTGAACTGCGGAAACTACGGGAGGCCGCAGGGCTCAAGGGGCGCGAAGCCGCCTCGCTGCTCGGTACCGACTCCGCACAGGTGAGCCAGATCGAGGCCGGCCTGGCTGGCGTCAGCGAGACACGCGTACGCCAACTTGCCGCTCACTACTCCTGCACGGATGAAGAGTTGGTCGAGGCACTGGTTGCCATGGCCACCGACCGGACACGCGGGTGGTGGGAGCGGTACAAGGGCCTGCTGCCCGCTTCGTTCCTGGACCTCGCCGAGTTGGAGCACCACTGCACCCGCCGACAGGACATCGAGTTCCTGCACGTACCCGGCCTCTTCCAGACAGAGGACTACGCCCGCGCAGTCTTCTCCTACCGGGTCCCCAAGCTGCCCCGCGACGACCGCGAACTGCGTGTCAGTCACCGCTTGGAACGCAGACGGATCATCGAGGAACCTCACTGCGTCCCGTACACCGCCATCATCCATGAGGCAGCACTGCGCATCCGCGTAGGTGACCGGACCGCTGCGCGCGCTCAACTCCTCCATGTCCTGGAGCTCTCGGAGGCACGCCACATCACCGTGCGCGTCATCCCCTTCGACCTGGACGGCTTCGCGGGAGCCACCAACGCCATGATGTACGTGGGCGGTGTCGTACCCAGGTTGGACACAGCCGTACGGGACGCACCACAGGGGGCCGCCTTCATCGATTCCGAAGCTCACCTCAACGCACTGCAAACGCTGTTCCATATGGTGGAGTCCGCGAGTCTCGACCCTGCGCGCTCACGCGACTTCATCCACCGTCTGGCGAAGGAGCTGTAAGGCACCATGACCGCACCCAACCGCTGGCAGAGGGCGTCGCACTCCGGAAGCGGCGACGGCAACAACTGCGTAGAAATAGCACGCTTCCCCACCCACACCGCCATACGCGACTCAAAACACCCTACCCACGGCCCCCTCTCCTTCCCTACCGCCGCCTTCACCGCGTTCGTCCAAGCCCTCCAGCCTGAAGCCGGGTCACCGGTCGATCAGTGACGTGAAGGCGTTCCGTACATCGGACGGCGAAGGAGCTGTAAGGCAACCGTGGCCACACCCGAGACTTGGCAAAGGTCGTCCTACTCCGGTGGCGGTGACGGCAATACCTGCGTGGAGATCGCACCGCTGCGCACCCGAGTCGCCATACGCGACTCCAAACACCCCACCCGCGGCCCCCTCTCCTTCCTGGCCCCCGCTTTCAACACGTTCGTCCAAGCCCTCAAATCAGGTGGTGGGGACGGGCTCGGAGACACATGAGCCGGGTCCCGATCTGCGAACAGACCGGGACCCGGCTCACGTCGGGAACGACGCTCAGAGCATCCCGGTGCGCACGGCACCCGCGTGGGCCACCGAGCCGCCGAGACCGGCTGAGACGCTGAAGGGGTCCGCCTCGACATACACACTCACGCTGAAGGAACCGTGGTCCGCGACGACGGCCGCACCGGCGTCGATGCCGAAGGAGACGGAGTGTCCACCGGCGACGTTGTCCAGGTCCGCGTCGGAGATAGGCGGCCCTCCGGTGAACGGTGTGCAGGTCCGAAGGATTTTCTCCGGTCGGGGCGGCCGTGACACCTTCGGGGGCGTCAGCCCACCTCGTTCTCCGCCACCGCCTGCCCGTGCACCACCACGTCACCGCCGTAGAACATGCCCGTGAAGACCGGAGCGTAGGTGAGCTGCACCTCGACCTGCACCCCGGCCGCGGTCGCCGCCACACAGTGCGTCGCCGCGATGTCCGGGCCGGACATGTCCATTTCGCGGGCGAAGGCCTTCACCCGGGCGTCGCAGTTCTCGTAGTTGATCGGCGCGGGGCCGCCCTCGTTGTCGTAGAGGGCTTCGCGGTCGATGTCCTGGGCGGCGTAACGGGCCGCCTGCTCCGCGATGTCGGCCGCGCGCTCCCGCTTGGAGATGGACAGGCCGCCGTCGATGACGAAGGCCGCCAGGGACAGGAAGACGAGCGCGAAGATGATGACCGCGCCGGCACCCGAGCCGCGGTCGTCCAGCCGCGTACGGCGGTCCGAGACCCATACCCGCATACGTGCCGCTCTCACGCCGTCCTCCGGTACGGGTCCAGCGGCGAGCTGAAGCTCGCGGTCAGGGTCGTCGGGATGTCCAGTCCCAGCATGGCGAGACCCCGCACCTCGCAGCTCACCTGGACCGTGAAGATGGTGTCCGGCTCGAAGCCCTGGCTGGTCTGTACGACCGACACCGGACCGGAGCAGATGTCCGTGAGGTTCGCCTCCGCCGCCGCCCGCGCCTCGGCCATCGCCGTGCCGTGGTCCTTCTGGATCGAGCCCGCGCGGGCCGCGTCACGCGCCGCGCCGTCCAGCGCGCCGCGCCCGTCGACCAGTTGCCCGAAGCCCACCAGGACGAGAATGAACATGATCATCACCGGTGCAAGGATGACCACCTCGATGGTGGACAGACCCCGGTCACCCGCCCCCGGCCGTCCGTCCCCCAGGGGGAACCCCATCTAGTTCTCCCCCTCCTGCACGAACCGCTCCACCGGCCCCATCGACTGCGCGTGCACCGTCAGGTCCAGGCCCGGGAACACCGTCGGGATGCGTGCCGTGATCTCCACACCCACCGTGTCCTGCTCGGGCTGGAGCATCTTCACGTCGGGCCCCAGCACCAACTGCGGGCCGAGCTGCTGGATGTAGCTGTCCACCACGCCCCGCGCCTCGCCCCGCCAGCCGCCCGGCTGGGCATCCGCCGTCGCACGCGCCTTGCGCGCACCCGCCTGGGCCGCCGCCTGGGCGACGTGATCGGCGAAGAAGTACAGCGCGAACTGCACCGTCGCGAAGATCATGAAGAACAGGACGGGCGTGAGGAACACGAACTCGATCGCGGTCATGCCGGACTCACCGCGGGCGGAGGCAGCCTCCACCCGTCGGCGTACCCAGCGTCGTACGCGCACCGGCATCCCCGTAGAAGACGTAGCGGCCGTCAGCAGGTACCGCTCGCGTTGGCGCCCTTGATGCAGTCGCCGACCTTGTTGGCGCCGTCGCTCAGCGCGGCGTTGATGATCGCGGCCACCACACCCACGATCGCCACGACGACCGCCGAGATGATGACCCACTCCACCGCGGAGGCACCGCGGTCCAGTTCGCCGGAGCGCGCCCGCTCCACGCGGGCCCGCATGAAGGTGACCAGGAAGTCCACGGCAGGGATGCCGGTGTGGAAGGTACGTCCGTTCATGACGCGTTGTCCTCTCGAATTCGGTTCACGGAAGTTCTGACGTACGGCGCAGAGGTCGCGGTTCTCACACCTGGAACACCCTCATCGCCGCCGGGAAGATCAGGAACACGAGGAACCCCGCGCACAGCAGCAGCTGCGCGACGAGCATCGACTGGGACTTCTCTCCCGCGCTGCCCTCGATCTCGGCGAGTTCGCGGTGCCGCATGGTCTCGGCGCGGGAGGCGAGGGACTCGCGCACCTTGGCACCGTCGTCCGCGACCAGCGCGAGCGAGGCGGAGAGGTCCTTGAGCTCCTCCACGCCCAGCTCCTCCCCCAGCTGCCCCAGCGCCTGCCACTGGCTGATGCCGGTGATCCGGGCGTCGGCGAGGGCGCTGCGGATCCGTTGTGCCGCCCATCCGTCGGACACCTCGGCCGCCGCCATCAGCGCCTCCGGCAGACCCCGGCCACCGGCCAGGCTCATCGACACCAGGTCCAGATACGCCCCGATCACCCGCCGCAGGTCACGCCGCTTCTCGGCGGCGTCCCGGCGTACCTCCAGGTCGGGCAGGAAGAAGAACAGCGCCGCGCACAGCAGGGCCATCCACACCGGGACGACCGGGCTGTCGGCGAGGGCGAGCGTCCAGACGATGGCGAAGAGGAACGGCCCGAAGAACAGACCCGCCACGGCCAGCAGCACCTTCGTCGCCAGGAACTTCTCCCAGCTGCGCCCCAGCACGGCGAGGTCCGAGCGCAACGAGCGCTGCTCCCACCCCTGCTGCAGGTACAACTCTGCGACACGTGCGCCCACTTCGGCCCGCAGCGAGCCGAAGCGGCCGGTGTCCGCCGCCGCCGTACGGGCCGACTCGTACGCCGTTCCCCGCGCCCGCATGGCGTCGATCCGGGCGACCTGGGAGATCGCACTGCGCTTGGTCGGCATCAGCGCGCGGACCAGGACGTAGATGCCCAGTCCGATGACCGCGCCGACGACGACCGGCATCGTCAGTTCGTCACTCACCGGCGTACCCCCTCTTCCGGCTGGAACGGCGCCTGCTGCCGGTCCGGCACGGCACCGGGTGTACGCGGACGCACGAACAGCACCGCCGGCTCGTCGCGCACCAGGAACCGTTCGGGCGTCTCGATGGTGGACAGCTTGCGCAGCCACCAGAAGCCGAGCGCGAACAGGCCGCAGACACAGGCCAGTACGAGCTGCCCGACCGCCGTACCGTACGGCTCGACGAACTCCCGGTTGAAGATGGACAGTCCGAGCACGAACGCGACCGACACCGCGACGACGATCTGCACCGACCGCCGGGTGGAGGAGCGCTGCGCCATCACCCGCTGCCGCATGTCCACCTCCTCGCGCGCCGACTTCGCCAGCGCGCCCAGCACCTGCCGCAGGCCGGGGCCGCGCAGCCGGGCGTTGAGGATGAGCGCGGCGACGATGATGTCGGCGGAGGCGTCGTCGATCTCGTCGGCGAGCTGCTGGAGCGCCTCGGCCAGCGGGGTGCGGGAGCGCAGCCGGTCGACGAGCGCGTCGAGGTGCGGACGCAGCACGGGCGCGGCGGCACGCGCGGACGCCGGGATGGCCTGCTCCAGACCCACCGCACCGGCGATGGTGTCGCGCAGCGACTCGGTCCAGGACGCCAGCGCCTCCACGCGCCGCATCGCGGCCTTCTCCTCCGCGGCCCCGCCGAAGAGACGGTCCCAGAAGAAAACGAGGACGGCGGCGGCGATCCCGGCGACCGTCCAGCGGGTCAGCAGCAGCACGGCGAGACCGACGAGCGCGGCGAGGGAGCCGCGCCGGCCGGCGAACCGGACCAGCTCGTTCGCCCGCTCGCTCGCCTTCTGCTTCTCGTGCTCGGGCTTCGCGGGCAGTCCGCGTACGGCGACGGCGAACAGGGCGAGTCCGCCGCCGACCGCGACACCGGACGCGAGCGCGTACAGGACGGTGGTGGAGAACAGGCCCCCCATGGCGCCGAGCGAGTCGAGCGCGGCCAACGGGCTGGTGGTGGAGGTGGAGGTACTCACCGGCTCACCCCCACGTTCCGCTGGGCCGGTAGCCGTAGGCCATCAGTTCCTCCAGGCAGGCTATGGGGGCGTGCGCGGTGACCCGTCCGTCGGGGGCCTGAGCGAACACCTCGCTGGACAGCACGCGTCCGTCGACGCCGTTGACCTCGCGCACGGAGGTGACCATGCGCTGGAGACGGCCGCCGCTCTGGTAGTCGTTGCGCCGCTGGATGAACACGACGAAGTTCACCGCGCCCGCGATCAGCATCTGGCTGGCCTCGATGGGCAGCCGCTCCGTCGCCTGCAGGGCGTAGGTGGAGATGCGGTTGAAGACCTCGCTGGAGCTGTTGGCGTGGATCGTGGACAGCGAACCGTCGTTGCCCTGGGACATCGCGTTCAGCATGGTCACGATCTCGTCGCCGAGCACCTCACCGACGATGACGCGGGAGGGATTCATACGCAGCGACCGGCGCACCAGTTCCGCCATGGAAATGGTGCCCTGACCCTCGGAGTTGGGCAGCCGCTCCTCGAACGCCACGACGTTGGGGTGGAGATCGGGGAAGGTGTCGAGGCCGAGCTCCAGCGCCCGCTCGACGGTGATGAGCCGCTCCTGCGGCGGGATCTCGTTGGCGAGGGCGCGCAGGAGCGTCGTCTTACCGGCGTTGGTCGCGCCCGCGATCATGACGTTCTTGCGGGCGCGGACGGCACAGGCGAGGAAGTGGCCCAGCTCGGGGGTCAGCGTCCCGTTGCCGACGAGGTCGGAGATGAACACCTTGCCCATGCGCGCACGCCGGATGGACAGCGCGGGCCGCCGCGTCACGTCCATGACGGCCGAAAGACGCGAACCGTCCGGGAGCCTCAGGTCGAGCTGGGGGTTGGCGGAGTCGAAGGGCCGGGACGACAGACCGGAGTACGCGCCCAGCACCTGGATCAGCTCGACGAGCTCCTCGTCGGTCTCGGCGACGGCGTCACCGCGCACCTCGCGGCCGTCCGAGTAGCCGACGAACACCTGGTCACAGCCGTTGATGTCGATGTTCTCGACCTCGGGGTCGTCCAGCAGCGGCTGGAGCCGCCCGACCCCGAACAGCGCGGCGTGCACGGCGGCCGCGTACTGCTCCTCGGTCTCGGCGTCCGGCGGCGTACGGCCCGCGTTGATCTCCGCGCGGGCGTACTCCTCCAGTATCTGGGCGATGACGGCACGGGCGTACTGCCGCTCGTCCTCGGTGGACATCGGCGTGACGGCGGCCACCTGGTCGAGGCGGCGCTGTTCGGCGATCCGGTCGCCGGCTTCCTGACGGAACCGCTTGACCAGCTGATGGTCGACAGCAGTCATCGCCCGGCTCCGTGCGCCTGGGGCGGCTGCTGGGCCTGCTGTGCCTGCTGTGCCTGAGCCGCCCATGCGGCGCCGTACTGCTGGTACACGTCGGCCGTCACCTTGCGCGCGGAACGGATCAGCAGCGACTTGTCGAGCCGCCCGCGCCTGCGCCCGGCCAACTGCTCGGCACCGGCCGGGTCGTCGGCGAGGGTGCCGACCACCCGGGCACCGGTCTGGGCGTGCACGAGCATGTCGTTGACCTGGGACGCGAGCTTGGCCGCGTTCCCCGTGTCGGCGATCAGCACGACCCCGATCACCGGGTTGCCGAGAGCCGCCGCGCCGCGCGACCCACCGTGCAGCTTCCCGGCGAGCGCGGCGGCCCGGTCCCGTACGCGCGCGAGCGCCTCGGGCTCGGTGCGCGAGAGGAGCAGGACGAGGGAGGCGTGCGGGAAGAGCTCCACGGCCGGGGTGTCCCCGCTGATCCGCCCGCAGTCGGCGATGACGTCGGCGGGCGCGTGCGGGGAATCGGCGAGCGCGGCGAAGGCGTGCCCCAGCGTCGGCCACAGCCCGGCGAGCCCGGCCGCCTGCTCGGCGATCCCGAGCCCGACGAGTACTTCGAGCGCTCCGCTCAACGGCTGCACATGGTCCCAGAGTTGCTCGGGCACCAGTCCGCGCCGTGCGGTCGCGGCGATGGACAGCATCCCGGTGTTGGGGTTCAGCGGCCCGCCGTGCGCGGCGGCACTGCGGTACACGAGGTCACCGCCCGCCGGGTCGGTCTCGGCGAGCAGCACCCGCCGCGGCCAGACCGCCGCGAGGGCGACGGCCGCGGTGGTGACGCCGGGGGAACCCTTGTCGGCGGCGAGGGCGATGAGGGCCATGGGTCGGGTGCCGCCTTCTAGTTGCCAGGGACGAGGACGAGAGCCACCTCGCCGTTGGAGGCGGCCTGGGTGAGCGCCGCAGCGTCGGCGCTGTCGACGAGCAGCGTCACCGGCTTGTTGGTGCTGCTGATGAGCTCGTCGCTCTTCGTCTTCTCGGCGAAGTCCACGCGCGCCTGCTCCACGATCACGGCGTTGCTCCCTCCAGCGGCGCCGGAGGAACCGCCGTCGGCCTCGTCGGAGTCGGACCGGGAGGTGCCACCGACACGGTAGGCGGCAACGGTGTCCCCCGACTTCAGCCCGGTCGGGTACTGCCCCTCCTTGAGGGAGAGCCCGACGAGTGCCTTGCCTTCGGGGACCTTGGCCTCCTCACCGAACATCTCCCCGACGGCGACGACACCGCCCGGGATCGTGGTGACGGCCTTGAGCTTCTTCAGGGCGTCGAGCTGCGACCACTCGACGTAGTGGATGCCCGGGTCCTCGGCGACCATGACCGACGTGGTGTTGGCATTGGTGACCGCCTGCCCGGCGGGGATCTCCTCGGTGATCTTCACGACCTCGATCCGCTCCCCGGCCTGCAGCACGAGCATCGTGGCACCGAGCGCACCGACCAGGATCAGCAGCACCGCCAGCGCGGCCAGCGCCGGCTTGCGCTCACGAGGAGGAGTCGGAAGCCGGTCACCGACCGCCGGCCCGGCCGGAGCCGCGGAACGGCCGGCGCCCGCCCCCGTACGTTCTTGGATCTTCACGCCACAGCTCCCCGTACACCCAAGGCGATGTCTGCCAAGTTCCCTGAAACCCTGACCACTTCA
This sequence comes from Streptomyces sp. NPDC086080, assembly GCF_044540255.1. NCBI lineage: Bacteria > Bacillati > Actinomycetota > Actinomycetes > Kitasatosporales > Streptomycetaceae > Streptomyces > Streptomyces sp. NPDC086080. Next base: position 1,539 of record NZ_JBITRU010000004.1, on the reverse strand, counting down.
CCCACGCCCACTCACGCACGGACATGCGCGACGGGCCGGACCTACCCGCCCAACCTGGGCGAATAGCCAACGCTGAGGGTGACTGTCAAGCCATCGCACCGTATCAGCCACACATAAGCCCCTCAAGGCGGAGTTCACCGCACTCACCTCACCTCACACACCGTTACCTATCTGCAATTTCACTGTTGAACAACCCAGTTGGGACCACCGGACTCCCTGTGCGTGAGCGAACCGTCGGCTCACACCGCCCACCACGGCGGACATGCGGTTCGTCACGTACCGCACACGAGCCCTGCACGATCCACTCACGAGGGCACCGTGCGACCGTGCCATGCTCTTCGCCCGGACCAGTGACGGGACGTACGGGGACAGGGGGACACAAGAGTGACGAAGACTCGAACGCAACCGCTTCCGCTGAACGGATCGGCTCTGGCGAGCGACCCACGCCTGCTGGAGAAGGTTCACGCGATGGGTGCGCGCCACGGCATCGACTACACGGACGACGCGGCGGTGACCGAATTGTTGACGGAACGGCGCCGCACTCTGGAACGCATCCAGCGCGGACCGCTGGTCTGGTGGGGTGCCCTCATCCTGACGGCAGCCGTGCTCTGGCCGTTCGTGGCGCCGGCCATCCCCGGACTGGCGGACAACCCGGTCCTGTCCTACGCCCCCGCCGGTCCCCTGCTGCTCATCGCCGTGGCGTGTATCGCCCTCGTCCACGTCCGCTGGAAGCGCGAACTCACCCAGGAAGCCCTGGCCGGCTACCGCGAGGTCCTCGGCCTCGCGCGAGCCCACGGCCGCGGGCCTGCCCATGTACCGGCGTGGCTCGAGGGCCGCACGTCGGGCGGGAACGGAAAGGGAAAGGCGCCTGTCCCGACGTACCCGCGAGTGGAACCGCGACCGGCGGATGCCGGCCACCAGACCGGCGGCTCTTCCATCAGCCTGCCGGTACCTTGAGGTTCCCCCGCTGCGCGGGAGTGGCTGACTAGCAGGTCAGGGTGGATTGACGTGGTTTCAGGTTCACTTGTTCGGCTGCTGCCTGGCTGGCGTAGTGCTTCTCTTCGTACTCGATCGGGCTGAGGTAGCCGAGCCGTTTCTGGACGCGGCGGGGGTTGTAGAAACCGTCGATGTACTCGAAGAGCGCGAGGTTCGCTTCGGCCCGGGTGGCGAAGACCCGGCCGCGGATGCACTCGGTCTTGATGACCATCCACAGGTTCTCCGCGAGGGCATTGTCGAACGAGTCGCCGACCGAGCCCATGGACGCCTGGATACCGGCCCTGACCAGGCGCGTTGTGAGCTTCACGGACGTGTACTGACAGCCGTGGTCGGCGTGGTGGATGAGCTCACCGCCCGGGTGGTGGCCTGGGAAACCTCCGCCCGCGCAGACGCGGACCTGGTCCTCACCTCTCTGGAGTACGCCCTGGCCAGCCGCGAAGTCACGCCCGCGGGAGAACGCGTCGCGGATCGCGGACAGCCACAACGGCCCCTCCAGCGTCGTGACCACGGTCAGGTCGGTCACCCACAACCGGTTCGGTCCGT